>NZ_JBEYID010000002.1:604804-699568 GCF_040635605.1 Streptosporangium sp. NPDC006930
GGTCCCCCCGGGCGTCACAACCCCCCCCGGGGCGGGGGGGGGTTGTTTATCCGGGGGGGGGGGGGGCCCCCCCCCCCCCCCGCCGCTCTTCTTCAGCTGGTTTTCGGCGAGTTTCCAGCGACTAGGAGCGATCCCGCCGCTGCGGGGAGCGGGATGGGTCACATCTCCGCGGTCGGGGTGGCCTGCTCACTGGTCGGGGTGGCCTGCTCCGCCGTCGGGGTGGCCCTTTCCGCACTCTGGCGGATCCGCTCGATCTGCGCCTGGGTGACGTTGAGGGTGCCGAATTCCTTGACCGCCTGGTAGTAGGTCCATGCGAGGCTGTTGCAGGTGCCCCTGGGAATGGTGGAATATCCCGCGCAGACCTGCTTCATGTCGAAGTAGAACGCGTCGTCGATGCGCGCCTTGTTCGCCGGGAACTGGCTCACCGCCTTGTAGTTGCGGTAGCCGAAGTCGTGACGTCGGCACGACATTCTGAAGTCGAAGCCGAGCGGCTGGTCAGGGCTGGCCGAACACAGGTCGGTCGACCAGTCGAAGTTGTAGTCCGCCCAGCTTCCCTGGTTCTGCCAGGCGGAAACCCAGCTCGCGGCACTCGCCGCCGTAGGCTGGCTGAAATTGGAAAGTGCGGCGAGTTTTTGCTGCAACGTCACCGCGTAGGCGGGCAGGGTTAATCCGAGTAGTACGGCGAAGGAGAGGGAGACGGTTGCGAGGGCGCGCTTGACCATGGACTCTGCCTTTGTCCGGGGGGTACCTCTCGCGGCAGGATGCCGCCACGGCCTAACAATGAGGCGAAATATCCTGTGACGCCGAGACAGATCTTCGTAAAGATCTGCGCCGATATTCGTTAACGGCGGCTCTTTACAGCTTTTACAGCTTCAAGTAAGAGCGAGTGGTGTCGAGGCGTTCCTCGCCCTCGTGGCCGACCACGGCGGGCCGACGTGCCGACGCTCGACCAGACCACCACGTGCACGACGTCGGTCCGGTAGAGCCGGTTCTTCGGCCGGGCGGCCCTTTCCCGGCGGTCCCCGCTTCCGGTGATCCCCGCTTCCGGTGATCCCTGCCAGGAGAGGCCGGCCTTCGTCATCGCGGATGATCGCCGATAGCTGAACCGAGTGAGCGAGCGTGTGGCGGCGACGGCGGTGAGCCACAATCACCTCATGACGGCACCACTGACCGGCGCGGTCCAGCTCCCCGACGGAATCTGGGTGCGCGGCCGAGGGCTGCGGAACACCGCCCCCACCGGCCCGGCCCCCGACTTCGCGCTCTATCTCGGCTCCGCGCGCCTCCGGCAGCGCCACCAGAGCGATCTGCCATGGCCGCACGAATGGATCCGCTGGCCGGACTTCCTGCTGCCCCTGGACCGGCACGCGGCCGCCCGCTCCATCGTCCACCTGCGCGACCAGGCGCGATCGGGGCTCTCCGTCGAGGTCGCCTGCGGCGGCGGGGTCGGCAGGACCGGCACCGTCATGGCCTGCCTCGCGACCCTCACCGGCCTGCCCCCTCGGGAGGCCGTCGAGTGGACGCGTGCGCACTACCACCGCCGCGCGGTCGAAACCCCCTGGCAACGACGGTGGGTGACGTGGTTCTCCGCCCAACCGGAGGCGTGATCCCACGAGACCGCCGTACGCCCGTGACGGACGTACGGCGGCTCGCCGAAGGGTCGGACACCCGCTCGTCACGGACGTACGGCGACTCTCCGAGGATGACGCCCGTAACGCCCCTTGCCCGTCACGGACGTACGGCGACCCCTGTCAGGTGAGGAGACCGTCCCCGATCCAGCCGCCCGGTGAGCAGCCGGGCGGGATGGCGAAGACGGCCGAGCCGATCGGGGTCGTCCACTCGTTGAGCAGGTCGGCCTCGGCCAGCCTGCGCTGGATCGGCAGGAACTGCCGGGAGACGTCGGCCTGGTAGGAGGCGAACAGCAGCCCGGAGTCGGCGTGTCCTTCCGAGGTGAGCCCCTCGTCGTAGTTGTAGACCCTGCGGAAGATCCGCAGGTTCGGGTCGGCGACATGGGCCCGGCGGATATGGGCCTGCTCGGAGATGACGGGGAAACCGATCGCGTTGAGCTTCTCGAAGTCGGCATCGTCGTGCTCGTCGCGCCCGGTGAGCGGGGCGCCGTTGTCGAGGCGGCGGCCCACGGTGAACTCCTTGCCGATCCGGTCCACGGCGTCCCAGGTCTCCATCTCCGCCCGGATGCGCCGCAGCACCAGCGTGGTGCCGCCGCGCAGCCACTGTGGGCCGTCGCTCACCCACACGGCCCGGTCGAACTCAGGAGTGCCGGGTACGGGGTTGACGGTCCCATCCAGCTGGCCCATCACGTTGCGCTGGGTCAGCCCGGCGGGCTGGGTGTACGCGCCGCGCCGGAACCCCCGCTGGATCCAGCGGACCTTCGCGAAGGAACGGGCGTCCTTGACGACCATGCGCAGGGCGTGGGCCAGAGTGAGTGCGTCGTCGGCGCAGATCTGCAGCAGCAGGTCCCCGCCGCTCCACTCCTTCCTGAGCTTGTCGATCGCGAAGGCGGGCAGCGGTGCCGCCGCCTCCGGAGCGCGGTCGGTCAGGCCGGCCGCCGTGAGGAAGCCGGGACCGAACCCGAAGGTCACGGTGAGCCGGGCGGGCAGTACGGCCAGTTCAGGCTCGGTGTCGGCCAGGGCAGGCCTGCCCTGGGTGAGCCGCCGGGCGTCGTCGGTGAGCAGCCGCATCATCCGCACGAGCGCCTCGCGGTCGATCTGCGGCCGTAGGTCCAGTCCGACGAACACCCCGTACGTCTGGGGCGCCGTCGCGATCCCGGCCTGGTGGACACCGTCGAAGGGCTCCGTCGCGGCACCCGCGGAGCCTTCGGGGCCTCCGGACGCCGCAGCGGCCCGAGGATCGGCTTGGAGGGCGACCGGGGGGACAGCCTGGTCGGGGGCGCACCCGGCGAGGGCGCCGACCGCGGTGGCGGCGCCTCCCGCGAGCAGTCCCCTACGGCTGAGTCGGGGGTCTGGCATCAGAATTCTCCTCCGTTTCCCGCTCAGCCGTCGCTCTCGCCCATGTGCATGTCCCCGTCGCCGTCGCCCTTGTCGGCTTTGTCCCCTCCCATGTCCATGCCGGGCTGGTAGTCCTCCTTGCCTCCGGCGAAGTCCTTGCCGACCGCGGTGAACTCCACGGTCCGGCCGTCCTTGAGGGTGAGGGTGAAGGGGATCTGCGCGCCGGGCTTCACCGCTTCGGTGACGCCCATCAGCATGATGTGGTCACCACCGGGCTGGAGCTGGTGGGTGCCCTTCGGAGGGATCACGATCCCACCCTCCTTGGGTCGCATGATCATCTTTCCCTTGGAGTCGACGACCTCGTGCAACTCGATCACCGGCGAGATCGGCGAGACGCCGGAGACGATCGTCACCTCGGCGTCGGTGTTGTTGACCAGGGTGCCGAACGCGGCACTCATCCCCTTCTTCGCGGTCTTCACCCACGGATCGGTGACCGTCAACACGGAGGCGACCGCGGAAGGCGTTGCGGAAGAGGGCGCGGAAGGGGTCGCGGCGGCGGGTGCGGCGGTGCCGGGGGCGGCGGCCGGTTCCGGGGCGCCCTGGGAGCCACATCCGCCCAGGACCATCACGGCCGCGACCAGAAGTCCCGCGGGGGTGGTCCGGCGAACTCCGTTACGGGTGAATCCAGTGATTCCGGCACGGGTGATACGACGAGCAGGCACGTTGACGCCTTTCTTCTGGCCGGATCGGCAGGCCGCGGCCGAACGCCGCCTCGATATGGCCATGCCGGACACGCGGCCGGGATTGTCACGCTGGTACAGGTCCGCCGAGCAGCGGAAAGGCCGCATCGGCGCAGGACCGCGCGTACGGTGCGTACGGCGGTTGGGAACGGGTCAGGCCCTCGGATGACCCGCGCGGTCAGCCGAAGGTGGCGGTGACGATCCGGGGTGGGCCGCGCCGGCTGACGACGTGGCGCAGCACGGCGGAGCGGAGGGCTCCCGGCTCGATCGCGCCCGCGGTGAGGAAGGACGTGTACGCCGGGGTCACGACCGCGACGAGCACGCGGCACAGCCGGACACCGAGCCGTCGCAGCAGCCCCCAGAGCACCGCCTCGCCGCGCGCCAGCCACAGAGCGGTGAGCCCGACGGCCCAGCCGTGCGCCACCAGCATGCCCAGGCCGGGCAGCAGTCCCGAGTGGACGTGCCCGATCATCTCGGCGGGGGACGCGGCGTGCGCGAGGGAGAACAGCACGTGCACCCCCGCCTGCACGCCCGCCAGCAGCGGCAGGATCACCGCGAGCGTCCGTTCGCGCCCCGACACCGCGAGGGCCGCGAAGAAGGCGAGAGCCAGCGCGGCGGCCGCGCTCGGCACGGAGACCGAGCCCCCCGCGAGGACGTGCGCCAGCACGCTCAGCCCCAGGCAGACCGCGGCGAAGGCGGCCGCGCGGGCGAGGCGGAAGGGCAACGTCGCGGGCATGATGGGGAAATCATCCCACGCCACCCCGGCGGTGCGAAGTTCGAGACCCATGGGCGATTCACACCCTCGCCACGTCCGAGATCCACAGGCGATCCGGGGTCAGAAAAAATCTTGAAAGAAAATCCGGCCGCCGTGTCGAATCGGTCCGTGCTCGTTCGAAGCGTGGTCAAAGGGCCGGAGGAACTCCAGAGGAACACCGAAACCGGCCAGGACGCGTGAGGAGAGTGCCATGACCCGGCAGATGACAGGAACCGCGAACACCGTGGCCCGCGACCCGCGAACGAGCGTCACCAGGTCGCTCCTGGTCTGCGGCGTCATCGCCTGACCTCGCCCGCCACCCGGCCAGACCGTTCGAAAAACAAGATCAAGGAGAGACACGATGCGATACATGGTCACCCTCAAGGTCACCCACCAGCCCGACACCCCGCCGCCCGCCGAACTGATGGAGGCGATCATGAAGCTCGGCGAGGAGGCCACCAGAGCGGGCGCGCTGCTCGACAACGGCGGGCTGGCTCCGAGCACCGAGGGGGCGCGGGTCGAGCTCACCGGAGGCAGGATGAACGTCACGGACGGCCCGTTCGCCGAGGCGAAGGAGCTGATCAGTTACGCCCTCTACCAGGTCCGGTCGAAGGAGGAGGCCGTCGAGTGGACCTCCCGCTTCGTGAGGCTCCACCGCGACCACTGGGAGGGCTGGGAGGGCGAGGCCGACATCCACCGCGTCTTCGGCCCCGAGGACTTCGCCGCCCCCGCCTGAGACCGTCCTCTCCGACGCCCCGGCGAGAATCCCGTGAGGGGATTCTCGCCGGGGCGGAGGACAAGGTGGTTGGATCGGGCGACATGACGGTTGTAGATCCTCGCCGGGTCATCGAGGCGGTCTGGCGGATCGAGTCCGCGAGGGTGATCGCGGGGCTCGCCCGGATGGTGCACGATGTCGGCCTGGCGGAGGAGCTCGCACAGGACGCCCTGGTCATCGCGCTGGAACAGTGGCCAGTCGCCGGTGTGCCCGACAATCCCGGTGCCTGGCTCATGCTCACCGCCAAGCACCGGGCGATCGACCTGCTGCGCCGCAGGAACCGGTACGAGCGCAAGCTCGAAGAGGTCGGCCGGGACATGGAGATCCGCCAGGAGTCGGCAGAGGCCGAGCTGGACGACGCCCTCGACGACCACATCGGCGACGACGTGCTGCGCCTCCTCTTCACGGCCTGCCATCCCGTACTTTCCACGGAAGGACGAGTGGCGCTCACCCTCCGCCTGCTCGGCGGCCTGACGACGGAGGAGATCGCACGCGCCTTCCTGGTGCCCGAGCCGACCGTCGGGCAGAGGATCTTCCGGGCCAAGCGCGTCCTCGCCGACAGGCGGGTACGGATCGAGATGCCCACCCCGGCCGAGTTGGGTGACCGGCTCTCGTCGGTCCTGGAGGTCGTCTACCTCGTCTTCAACGAGGGATACTCGGCGACCGCCGGTGACGACTGGATGCGCCCCTCGCTCTGCGAGGAGGCGCTGCGCCTGGGCCGGATCCTGGCGGGTCTCATGCCCGAGGAGTCCGAGGTGCACGGCCTCGTCGCCCTGATGGAGATCCAGGCGTCCCGCACACGCGCCAGGACGGGACCCAGCGGCGAGCCGGTCCTCCTCCTCGACCAGGACCGGGGCCTGTGGGACCGGCTGCTCATCCGCCGCGGGTTGGACTCGCTCGCCCGAGCCGAGGCGCTCGGCACGCTGGGCCCGTACGGTCTGCAGGCCGCGATCGCCGCCTGCCACGCCCGCGCGCTGTCCGCCGGCGACACGGACTGGGAGCGGATGGCCGCCCTCTACCGGGTGCTCGCCCACGTCGCCCCCTCGCCCGTGGTGGAGCTGAACCGTGCGGTCGCGGTGGACATGGCGTACGGTCCCGAACGCGGCCTGGAGATCGTGGACGGGCTGGTGGCGGAGCGCGCGCTCAGGAACTATCCGCTGCTGGCGGCGGTACGGGGTGATCTGCTCGCGAAGCTGGGCCGCCTCGACGAGGCGCGCACGGAGTTCGAGCGGGCCGCCGGGCTCACCCGCAACGAGCGCGAGCGGACCCTCTTCCTCGCCCGCGCGACCGCCACGGACAGCTGACGGGCAGCCGTCGTACTCACCAGTAACTAAGTAGCGGCGCTCACGACCCGGGAACCGATCGTCCCGAAGATGATGTGCATGACACGACCGGTGAAAAACACGACGACGACCGCTTTCTACGCGCAGGCCGTCATCTCCTTCGGGCTGTCGGTGGCGGCCCTGGGGATCGGTATCGCCTACCTGCCGGTGACCACCTGGGTCCGGTCCTTCATGGGACTCGGGCTGCTCTATGTGGTGACCTCGACTTTCACGCTCGCCAAGTGCGTCCGGGACAGGAACGAGGAGGCCGCCGTCGTCAGCCGCGTCGACCAGGCCAGGCTGGACAAGCTGCTGGCCGAGCACGACCCCTTCAAGAACGACTGACGGCGACGATGTCGTGGTGACCGCATACGTTTCAGTGTTCGGCGTGCCCGTATTGTTCCGCGCGGGCCCGGTCGGGTGAGGCGGTCCGGGGCTCGGCTCCCGGACCGGGGAGCACGTCGACGTCCGCGGCGTTCATCGGCCGGTCGCACACCGCGCAGCGCAGTTCGACGTGGCCGATCTCGCCGCAGGCGTGGTGGCGGTAGAGAACCGGCGGGCCGGCCTCGCCCGCCGTCCACCGATCACCCCAGCGCACCATCACCAGGAGCAGGTCACACAACTCCAGCCCCTTTGTCGTGAGCTCGTACTCATGGCGAGGCGGTCGGCTCGAATACTCCCGCCGCTCCAGCACACCGTTCTCGGCCAGCCACTTGAGCCGCTCGGCGAGCACCTTGCGGGAGATGTCCAGGCTCTGCTGGATCTGGTCGAAGCGGTTGATGCCGACGTAGACGTTCCGCAGGATCAGCGGTGACCACGGCTCACCGATGACATCCAGCGTGCGGGCGATCGAGCAGGCCATGTCGCCGAATCGGGTTCGCTGCATGGGGGCAGTCTAGGCGAGAGGGTTCCCTGAAGAAACGGTCTCCTGTTATCGTTCTCTTGTCAGTTCCTTTAGGGAACTTACTGGAGGGAGAGCATCATGAACCGTCCTCAGGTCGTATCGGCCCAGGAGTGGCAGGCAGCGCGGGAAGCGCTGCTGGTCAAGGAGAAGGAGAACACCCGTGCGCAGGACGCGCTCGCCGCCGAGAGGCGCAGGATGCCGATGGTCCGGATCGGCGGCGAGGGCAGGGCCGACGGAGGGTACGTGTTCGAGGGCCCGGACGGGCAGGTGAGCATGCTCGACCTGTTCGACGGGCGGCGCCAGCTCATCGTCTACAGCTTCATGTGGCTGGGTGCCGACACCTTCTGTTCGGGGTGTTCGATGTTCACCGACAACATCGGACACCTGAGCCACCTCCACGCCCGTGACACCTCGGTGGTGCTGATCTCCCGCGGCCCGATGTCCGAGATCACACCGTTCAGGGAGCGCATGGGCTGGACGATCCCGTGGTTCTCCTCGCTGGGCAACGACTTCAACGACGACATGGGAGCCGGCGACGGGTTCGCGCTCAACGTCTTCCTTCGCGACGGCGACACCGTCTATCGCACCTACTCCACCACGAGGCGGGGAGTCGAGCGGCTCGGCAGCGGCTGGACCTTCCTCGACCTGACACCGTTCGGCCGGCAGGAGACCTGGGAGGACTCCCCGGAAGGCCGGCCTCAGACCTCGCCCCACACGTGGTGGCGTCTGCACGACGAGTACGAGGCCTGAGCACCAACCGATCGATCACCGCCCGACGGGCGGCCAGGAAGGACCCCGAATGACCGAGACGATCCCCGTCGCCGAACTTCTGTTCGGCGAGGCCGACGCGACACCGTTCAGCACGGACGAAGCGACGGTCAAACCGTGGGACGAGGCGCGGGTGTGTCTTGAGTCCGCGCCGAAGGCCTGGCTCTCCACTGTGTGGCCCGACGGTCGCGCGCACGCCGCGCCCGTACTTCCGGTGTGGGCCGGTGGCGCCCCCTGGATCACCACCCGCCCGAACTCCCGGAAGGGCAGGAACCTCGCGGTCAACCCTCACTGCGCCATCACCGCCGCCGGCGAAAACCTCGATCTCGTGATCGAGGGTAACGCGACCCGGGCGCGGGAGGAGGCCGAGCTTCGGCAGGTGGCCGCCGCCTTCAAGGCCAAGTACCACTGGGAGCTCATGGTGCGCGACGGCTCCGCCTACAGTGACGACCTTCCCGGCTCACCCGAGTACGGCTTCTACCGGGTCACGCCCACGCGCGCCTTCGGTTACGGTTCGGACGGCAGGACGGCGACGCGCTGGCGGTTCGAGTGACCGGGACCGACAGACCTCACACCCGTTCGCGCCCCGCCCGCCGCCCGCACCCGCGCGTTCGCGGCCATCGGCGGGCTCTCGGAGCGCACCGTGGAGTTCGCCGACCTACCGCCGCGACACTCGGTCCTCCGGCGGTGGCCGCCGCGCCGGCGGCACTCGGGGCCGCCCCGTCGGCGGCCGGGTGAGACCCACTCCCCTCAGGACGCCGGAGATTCGCGGATCTCGGCCAAGGAGAGCCTCATGGCGTCGGCGGCACGCGTGAACCAGTCGGAGATGGCGGCCAGTTCGTCCGGGCCATAGCTCTCGAAAAGCTCGGTGAGCCGCCGATAGGTGGGTTCGTACGCTGTCGCGATGCGGGCGGCCGACTTCTCTTCCGGGACGATGCGGACACGGCGGCGGTCACGGGGGTCGGCGACGCGCCGGGCGTAGCCCGCGCTCTCCAGGCGGTTGACCACCCCGGTGACGGCCCCGGTGGTGAGACCGGCCAGCTCGGCGAGACGTCCCGCGGTGAGCGCCTCCTCTCCCGCACCGAGGACGAAGCCGAGACACGTCAGATCCGTGACGTTGATCCCGAGGCGCTCGGCGATCGTGTGCTGCCCCACGAGGCTCAATGCGATCAACCGGTCCATCCGGGCGAGGACCTCCGGCGGCGAGACGACGGCTTCGGATTTGCCTTCCACCACAAAATCCCCTTACTATCTAAGAAGCTTAGCTCATGAGATAAATTATACAGGCCGACCCAACCTAGCGCCCGCCGCCCCTGCGATCCGCCACGACCCCCAGGGACGGTGCTTTCCGATGGAGGAGACGTGGGGATCAGAAAAGACCTCGCGGAATTGACCGCGATCCACGAAGAGCACGACATGGGACACACCGTGGCGGGCTGGACCGGCTCGATCGTCTGCATCATCGGCTTCGCGATCTCCGGGGTGGCGATGACCGCCGCCAACGTCCTCTTCTTCTGGATCGGCGCGGGGGTCGTGATCCTGGGCGGTGCGCTGGGGTGACTCCTCCACCGGCTGGGCTTCGGCAAGGAGATCGGGCCGCGACCGGTGTCGGAGCGCGGCATGCGTCGCCGCCCGGCACCGAGAACACCTGAGGCGGGGGAGGTTCCCGGAGAAGCGGCACGATCCCGTACGGAACCTCACGCCTCCGTCCGCCCGGCCCAGCCCGTGACAGTGGCCCAGGCCGCATCGGGCACGCCCCTCAGCCTCTGACCAGGCCGCACCCCCTATCTGAGCCGACAGGCCGGTCCCTCGAACGAGGGACCGGCCTGTCGGTTTTCCAAGCCTCTCTGCTTCCGGGCCACTCGCCCGTTTCCAGCCTCTCCAGCTCACCCGGACCCGGCCCGGTCAAGTCCGCCAGGGGAGGCGCCCGTCCGAGCGAGGGTCCGACGGGCCAGGGTGTCGGGCGCTCATCCCACATCCGCCAGATGGGACGAAAGCATGCAACTATAGTGTAATTCTCCTACCGGGGCCGCCCAGGCCGCATACCTGGTAAGACGGAGGGAACGCCCGCCCTGTGAACTGCGGGTCTAAGGAGCCTTTCCATGTCACCCGAAGGTGTGAACACGCTCTCGATCTCGGCCGACGTACGCGGAAACGCCATCGTGGTCCGTCTGATCGGCGAGCTTGACTACGACTATGCGCCGATCTTGCGGAGGAATCTCACCCAGGCCTGGAGCCAGGGAACCGGCAACCTGTCATCCAGACTCACACCGCCCACGGCACCCGGCATACCATCGGAGCTTCCAGCGTCCCGGACACCCGACGCGCCGTCCGACCCCGCGGCCCCCTCGTCGCTCGACACACCACCGGGGTTGCCGACACCCTTGGCACCCGGCGCACCCTCCGAACTTCCGACGCCTCCGGCACCGTCGCCCATCCCGGCTCCGCTTCTCACCGAGACGCCGCTCCTCCCTGAGACGTCACTCCTCTCAGGCTCGCCTTTCCTCCCCGAGACACCACTCCTCCCGGAAACCCCTTTCTTTCCGGAGAAATCGCTCTTCCCGGAGTCCCCTCTTCTCCCGGAGACACCACTGCTCGCGGAAGGCTCGCTCACCCCGAAAGATCCGCACCCTTCGGGCCCGCCTCCACCGCTGTCGCCCGAACCTCCCGCACCGTTCTTCCCCGGGAGCCCGCCTCCCCCCGCCCCGGGAAGCCCGCCACCGGTCTTCCCCGAGGAGCCCTCTCCCCTTCCTCCGGACACGCCACCGTCGGACGGGCCGTCTTCGACCCCCACGATGACCTTGTCTTTCCCCCCGCCACCTGCTTCTTCCTCCCCTGAGGCGTCCCCGGCGGCGGGAGCCGAGGTCGC
Organism: Streptosporangium sp. NPDC006930; assembly: GCF_040635605.1. Lineage (NCBI taxonomy): Bacteria > Bacillati > Actinomycetota > Actinomycetes > Streptosporangiales > Streptosporangiaceae > Streptosporangium > Streptosporangium sp. NPDC006930. The sequence goes on from NZ_JBEYID010000002.1 coordinate 615,900, forward strand.
GCCCCGGCTCATCCTCGATCTGGAAGGGCTCACCTTCTGCGACTCCACCGGGCTCGCGGAGCTGCTGTGGATCCTGCGCAAGAGCCAGGAGACGCGGACCCGCCTGGTGCTGGCCGGAGCGAGCCGGACACTGCGTCACATGATGGCCGTCACCGGGCTCCTCGCCCACTTCACGATGGCCACCTCCGTGGAGACGGCCCTCGCGGGAGAGGAACTCGGGGCGGCGGAAGGACACTGACGTGAGGGGTGGACTCCGGGGCACCCCTCAGCCACCCCCACAAAAGGCGCAACCCTGGAGGAGCCTCCACGGACGTCAGAAATCTGAGACGTATATCGTTAAAAAGCACTCATTCGCCTGACAAATAAGTCAATATCTTCTTACGGGAAAATCCACTATCCCTCGAAAGTGGGGTCCCGATGCGGAGGATGTCACCGCGGATGACCGCGGAAGCACTGCCCGAGACCCTGGACGGGCTGCCCGTCAAACCCGGGGAATTCCTCGCCCTCGTGTCCGTGGACTTCACCGGGACCTACCAGGTCTACCTGGCGGCCAAGGACGAGCGGATCAAGATGACCCGGCTGTCCATGAGCCTGCTCGCCGCCCCGTTCGCCGCCGCGGTCGCACTGGCCAGCGCGAAGGTGGTCAGCCCGGCGATGCTCACCACCTGGCACAGCGTGCCCTGGCACCTGTTCGCGATGACCGCCGCGTTCGGGCTGCTCAGCGTGCTGCCCTTCCTCCGGCTGATCGAGGCGGTCAACGCGCACATGAGGACCGCGCGGGCGCTCAACAACTTCCGCCTGCTCTACACGGTCCACCTCAAGGACCAGTTCGCGGCCCTCGGCTGGACTCCCAACCTGCCGGTGGATCCCCGCTATCCGGAGACGTACGCGCCACTCGCCTGGCCGGGGATCAACGTGATGATGCTCGCCCTGGTCAACAGCTCCTACATCGCGGTCGGCGTGCTCGGGATGATCGGGACCGCACCGACCGTCGCCCTGCTCCTGGTGGTCATCGGACTGCTCGCGCTGGTCCACTATTTCGTCTACTACGTCCGCGCCAATGTTTCCCGGCAACGCCGGCTCCCACACAATCCCTTCCATTTCCCCAACGTGGAGACCTGAATGCCCGACCTCCTCAGATTCGCGTCTTGTGGGGAGACGTGGATCTGGCTGATGCGACATGTGACACACAACGGCGGGCCCGCCCTGGACGACCGCGGCCCGATCATCGAGGCTCCGGCGGTGCTCTTCGAGGTCGCCAGCCTGGCCTGGGACGATCCGGTCCTGAAAAGCTACGGCGAGGCCGGAAAGATCCCGCTGTACTCCAGCAAGTTCAGCGAGCGATCGGTCGTCCCACCGTTCAAATACAGTTACGGAGGGCGACTCCGCCAGTTTCTCGGCGTCGACCAACTCGGCTGGATCACCGACGTGCTGCGCGCCAAGCCGTACACCAAGAGCGGCTGGATCTCGCTCACCGCCCCCGGCGAGTCTCCCGACGCGGTGCCCTGCCTGACCAGCCTCGCCTTCAGGCTCCGTGCCGGGAGGCTGGTCATGACCGCCGCCTTCCGGTCGCAGAACGTCTACACGTCCTATCTGAACTACGTACCGCTGCGCGGCATCCAGCGCGAGGTCGCGGACGGCCTCACGGTCGGCTGCGGATCGATGAGGGTCTTCGTCGACGTGCCGCACATCTACGCCGCGGACGAGGCGACGGTCGGGGAGATCCTCCGGCTGTCGGAGGATGACGGGCCCGGCGAGAGAGTTCCGGGCCCCGATCATCGGATCTGCCCCGTTCCCTGACCGCTCCACGACCGTGTCCTGAGCGCCGGCCAGGACACGGTCGTGATCCTTTTCACCTCACCTGAAGCGGCGCAGCCGCAGGCTGTTGCTCACCACGAACACCGAGGAGAGCGCCATCGCACCCCCGGCGATCATCGGGGTGAGCAGGCCGAACGCGGCCAGCGGGATGGCGGCGACGTTGTAGGCGAAGGCCCAGAACAGGTTGCCCCTGATCGTGCGCAGCGTGCGGCGGGACAGTCTGATCGCGTCGGCGGCCACCCGCAGGTCGCCCCTGACCAGGGTGAGGTCGGAGGCCTCGATCGCGACGTCGGTGCCGGTGCCCATCGCCATGCCGAGATCGGCCTGGGCTAGCGCGGCGGCGTCGTTCACCCCGTCGCCGATCATGGCCACGGTGCGGCCCTCGGACTGGAGCCGCTTGACGACCTCCACCTTGTCGGCGGGCAGCACGTCGGCGATCACGTCCTCGACGCCGACGGCCTCGGCGACCGTACGGGCCACCGTCTCGTTGTCGCCGGTGAGCAGGATCGGACGCAGGCCGAGCGCGCGCAGCGCGGCGACCGCCTCGGCCGAGGTGGGCTTGATCGCGTCGGCGACGGTGAGCACCGCGCGGGCCTTCCCGTCCCAGCCGACCGCGATCGCCGTCTCCCCGCGCGCCTGTGCCCGCTCCAGCTCCTCCTCCAACTCCGGTGGCAGGTGCTGCGACCAGTCGGCGAGCAGCTGGGGCCGCCCGACGAGGACGGCGTGCCCGTCGACGACGCCCTGGACGCCGAGGCCCTCGATGTTCGCGAAGTCCTCGACCTCGGCGGTGGAGTCCGCCGCGCGGGCGACGGCGCGGGCGACGGGATGCTCGGAGGCGCCCTCCAGGGCTCCGGCCAGCCGGAGCACCTCCTCGCGCTTCTCACCGGCGGCGGGGAAGACGTCCTTGAGGGTCATCGTGCCCGACGTCACGGTGCCGGTCTTGTCCAGGACCACGGTGTCGATGCCGTGGGTCGACTCCAGCGCCTCCGGACCCTTGATCAGGATTCCCAGCTGGGCGCCCCGGCCGGTGCCGACCATCAGCGCGGTCGGCGTGGCGAGGCCCAGGGCGCAGGGGCAGGCGATGATCAGCACCGCCACGGCGGCGGTGAAGGCCGCGGCGGCGCCTGAGCCGGTACCGAGCCAGAAGCCCAGCGTGGCCACGGACAGCGCGATCACGATCGGCACGAACACCGCGGAGATCCGGTCGGCCAGCCGCTGCACGGCGGCCTTGCCGTTCTGCGCGTCCTCCACCAGCCTGGCCATCTGGGCGAGCTGGGTGTCCGAGCCGACCCTGGTGGCCCTGACCACGAGCCGCCCCCCGGCGTTCACGGTGGCGCCGACCACCGCGTCACCCGGCCGTACCTCGACGGGGACCGACTCGCCGGTCAGCATGGACGTGTCCACGGCCGAGGAGCCCTCCTCGACCACGCCGTCCGTCGCGATCTTCTCCCCCGGCCGTACGACGAAGAGGTCGCCCGCCTTGAGCGCACCGACAGGGACGAGTTTCCCCGAGGCGAGCGTGACCTCCTTGGCGCCCATCGACATCAGCGCGCGAAGCGCGGAACCGGCTCGGCGCTTGGAGCGCGCCTCGAAGTAGCGGCCCGCGAGGATGAAGGTGGTCACCCCGGCGGCGGCCTCGAAGTAGATGTTTCCCGAGCCCTCGCCCCCGGACAGGGTGAACTCGAAGCCGTGTCGCATGCCCGGCATGCCAGCCGTGCCGAAGAACAGCGCCCAGAGGGACCAGGAGAAGGCGGCGATCGTCCCCATCGAGACCAGCGTGTCCATGGTCGCGGCGCCGTGCCGCAGGTTGGTCCAGGCCGCCCGGTGGAAGGGCCACCCTCCGTAGACCACGACGGGACCGGCCAGGGCGAGGGAGAGCCACTGCCAGTTGTCGAACTGAAGCACCGGGATCATCGCCATCGCGATGACCGGCACCGAGAGCACGACGGAGGTGATCAGGCGCTGCCTGAGAGGGGTGAGCCCGTCCCGCTCTCCCTCCTCCTCACCGGCCGCCCCTTCCGTCTTCTCGGACGCCGGAGGCGCGGGCGGCTCGGCGGTGTATCCGGCCTTCTCCACCTCCGCGACGAGGTCGTCGGGGGTGATGTCCGCGGGGTAGGTGACCTTCGCCTTCTCGGTGGCGTAGTTGACGGTCGCGGTCACGCCGTCCAGCTTGTTGAGCTTGCGCTCGATGCGGGCCGCGCAGGAGGCGCAGGTCATGCCGCCGATGGCGAGTTCGATCTCGCCGCGGGCGGATGCTTCGCCGGTGGTCATGGACATCACGACCTCTCCTCGTCCCTTGCCTCGTGTCCTGGCCGTCGTGCGTGGCCCGGGGTCGTCACCGGACGGCCCGCGGGGGCGAAACCCTCGTCGCCGTCCGGGAGCGGGCCCGTCCACCGTCCCGGCACGTGATGGGTGTGCCCAGACATATGTCTCTCCTCGTTATGAGAACGCGTAACCCCTATGGGGTATTTCACGGTTGGTGGCTGTGCCCGTGGCCGTCACCCGACGAGGCTCCGCCATCCTCGGGGTCCGGGCTGGTGGCGGCGGTGAACGCGGCGGTGCGCACGGTCCCGCCGTGCTTGAAGTCCAGGTAGAGCCCATAGGTCCCCGCGCTCGGCACCTCGGCGTAGAAGGTGATGTTCGGGCCGGACGTGGTGCGCCCGTCACCGGGTTCGCCGTCGGGGTGCACGTGCAGATAGGCCAGGTCGCCGTCACGCAGCGCGACCAGGTGCCCGTATGCGGCCAGGTAGGGCTCCAGATCGGTGACCGGCTCGCCGTCCTTGGCGACCGAGAGCGTGAGCATGCTCGTACGGCCGGGAATGAGATCGCCCTTCAGGGTGACGGTGTAGTCGCCCACGGTGGCGGTCTCGGCCGGGACCGCGAGCGGTTTCGGCCGGTAGTCGCCCGCCACCGACAGGTCCATGCCGAGGGTCAGCGGCCCCGCGCCCTCGGGGGCGAAGTCGGCGAACGCGCGATACTCCCCTGCGGCGGGAAGCTTGAGCGGGACCGACCACACCCCGCCTCCCAGCTGGGTGGGATGCAGGTGCTGGAAACCCGTCAGGTCGCGGCGCACCACGATGAGGTGCAGCTTCTTGTCGTGCTGCGTGGTGAAACCGGTGACGGGGGAGCCGTCGGGGCCGATCACCGTGAAGCGGAAGTCGGTCCGCTTGCCCACCTTGACCTCGTCGGTCTCCGGCATGAGCATGTATCCGTCCTGGGAGACCTGGAGCCCCGCGGGAACGACCGGCGCCTTCGCGGCCGTCGCGTGCTGATGGGCTCCGCGCTCCGAGCCCTCACCCTCGCCCCGCTCGGCACCGGCACCCTGAGAGCTCTGGGCCTCCGCGTCTCCGATCGGACCGGCCATCCGGCCCGCCCCCAGGGCGCCGCCGAACACCACGGCCAGCACCAGCGCGTACGCCCCCACCTTGAGCGCGCCGTTCATCGTGATCACCCCTCTCAGATACCCGTAGGGGGTATCCTCTCGCTCGCCTACAGTGCCACACCACCACCCTTTTGGGCAACCCCTGGGGGGTATACCTGACGCCGGTCTCCAGGTCACAGGATGACCGATGCACAGGGGGATGAAGGGACTTACCGGAATTCTGAGAATCCTGAGGCCTCCGGAAGATCGCGGGCAGGCCCCATCCCACCCCGGGCGTCCCTTGCCTCCCCCAAGCCCCCCGGAACGCCTCCCCGGGCCCCGAGGCGCCGTCCCATCCCTCCGGGCTCCTCCGGGACGCCTCCCCGTTTCCGCCGGTGGGCGGGTCCGGCGTGAGCACCTCCTTCGATCCCCGGCGGAGCGCGTCCTCGCGGGGCGTCGGGGTGCGGATCAGGACGGCAGACGCCGGACACGCTCCGAGGACGGGTCGTAGAGAGGTTCCGCGGTGACGGCGGCGCCCACCCAGGTCCCGGTGACACCGACCTCGACCCGGTCGCCGGGGGCGGTGCCCTCGGGCAGGTAGGCGTAGGCGATCGAGCGATCGACGCGGTGGCCGTACCCGCCACTCGTCACCCGCGAGGCGGGCAGCCCACCGACACGGACCGGCTCCCCGCCCAGGCAGACCTGGCGGGGGTCGTCCAGGACCAGGCAGAACAGACGTCGCACGGGACGAGTGCCGGCCGATCGGTCGCCGGACGAGTGGTCGACGGTCGAGTGGTCGGCGGCGGGACGGGCATCGGCCGGGCTGTCTTCAGCGAGACGGTCGCCGGACGAGCGGTCGTCAGCTGGACGGTCGCCGATGAGGCGGCGGGCGGATTCCAGGGCCGCGCGGCCGATGAAGTCCTTGTCACGGGCGACCGCGAACCCCAGGCCCGCCTCATAGGGGGTGGTCTCCGGGGTGATGTCCATGCCCCAGACGCGGTAGCCCTTCTCCAGGCGCATCGAGTCGATCGCGCGGTACCCGGCAGGCCGCATGCCGTACGGCGCTCCGGCCTCCATGAGCGTGTCCCACAGCGTCAGCCCGTACTCCGACGGGCAGTACAGCTCCCAGCCGAACTCGCCCACGAACGTCACCCGCTGGGCCAGCACCGGGACGTTCCCCACGCTGATCTCCCTCGCCCTCATGTAGCCGAAGGTGAGGTCGTCGCCGGACACGGAACCGAGGATGTCGAGCGCCCGCGGACCCCACAGGCAGTAGCAGGCGTGGGCCGAGGTGACGTCTCGAACGTCGAGACCCCGGCCCCTGAGCCAGGCGGCGTCGTGAACGCCGAAGGCGGTGCCGGTGACCAGACGGAAACGGTCGTCCGCCAGGCGGGTGACGGTCAGGTCGGCCTCGATGCCGCCGCGCCCGTTGAGGAGCTGGGTGTAGACGATCGAGCCGACGGGCCTGTCGATCTGCCCGGCGCACGCCCGCTGCAACCTCTCCAGGGCTCCGGGCCCCGAGACCTCCAGCTTGGAGAACGAGGTCTGGTCGAACAGGCCCGCGGCGTCGCGGGTGGCCAGGCACTCCTCGCGTACGGCGGGCGACCAGATCCGGCCCGCCCAGCCGTGAGGGCGAGGGCTCCGGCCGTCCGGGGCGTCCACGGGAAGAGTCTCACCCGCCCCGGCCGGGCGCCCGCCGGGTTCGTACCAGTTGACCCGCTCCCAGCCGGACTTCTCGCCGAACACCGCCCCCAGCTCCACGTGCCGTACCCAGGCGGGAGAGCGGCGGAGAGGGCGGGCGGCGGTGCGCTCCTCGCCGGGGTAGACGATGTCGTAGTACTTCGAGTACGAGTCCAGGGCCTTGGCGCGAGTCCACGATGCGGAACGGGCATGGGATCCGAAACGCCTCAGATCCATACCAAACATGTCATACTCCGGCGACCCGTCCACGATCCATTCGGCCATCACCTTGCCCACGCCTCCGGCGGCCGCCAGGCCGTGGACACAGAATCCGGCCGCCGCCCACAACCCGCGGACCGGGGTCTCACCGAGCAGGAACTCACCGTCCGGGGTGAACGCCTCGGGCCCGTGGACGACCTTTGTGATCTTGCTGTTGGCCAGGGCGGGAACCCTTCGCACCGCCGATTCCCACGATTCCCGAAATTTCGGCATATCAGGGGGAAAGAGGGCCCGAGGCTCCTCCAAAGGAGCGGCCGTGTCCCATATCTCAGGATTCCTGATATATCCGCCTACCAAAATGCCGGCGTTCTCTTCCCGGAAATAGACAATGTTGTCCGGATCCCGCACTGTAGGCATGGACGAAGGAACCCCGAATGGCTCGGTGACCACGTATTGATGCTTTATCGGCACAACCGGAATGTCCACCCCGGCCGTCCGCCCGACCCGCCCACTCGCCGCGCCCGCCGCGACGACCACGGTCTCCGCCTGGACCGACCACTCCTCGGCGTCGCCGGAGCCCTCGGCCCCCGACGCGAGGCGCACCCCGGCGACCGTGCCGTTCTTCACGTCGATCCCCGTCACCCTGGTACCGGTGTATATCCGCACGCCCAGCTTCCGCGCCCCCGCCGCCAGCGCCCTGGCCAGCAGTGCCGGGTCCAGCCAGCCGTCCCCCGGCAGCCAGAGCGCGGCCCGCACGTCGTCGGCGCGCAGCAGCGGGAGCATCTCCTTCGCCTCGGCGCCGGAGATCATCTCCAGGCCGATCCCGTAGGTCTCCCCGGCCCCGGCGAGCCTCAGCGACTCCTCCACCCGCTCGGGCGTGGTCGCGAGGCGGAGGCCGCCGACCCCGCGCCATCCCGGGTCCAGCCCGGTGAGCTCGGCGAGTTCGGGGTAGAGACCGGCCGAGTACATGATCATCTTGGTCTGTGTGACGGTCGAGCGGAGCTGGCCCACGAAACCGGCCGAGTGCCAGGTGGTTCCCTCGGTGAGCTCGTGCCGCTCGACGAGGATCACCTCGCTCCAGCCGAGCCTCGCGAGGTGGTAGGCCACGCTGCAACCGGCCACCCCGCCGCCGATCACGACGGCTCGCGCGGATCTGGGAAGTTTCACGGCAGGGAACCCCTCTGTAACAACTAGTCCACAGAATCGGATCAATGGTATGAAGGTAGGCCAAAGGAGGGCGGCATGCCAGATCCTCTAGCGGACGTCCGAGAATGGGCTGGTCAGCCCATAACCGAGACTCCGATCAAGGGTGGACTCAGCCACCGGATCTCACGGCTCACCACGGCCGACGGGCAGCGCTGGTTGCTGCGCGTGCTGGATCCCCGGGTGTCGGAGGCCGGCCTGGGCATACCTCTCGACCAGGAGATCGCCAACACGGTCCACGCGGCGGACGCCGGGGTCGGACCCAGGGTGCTGCACCGGCTGCCGGGCGCGCTGGTGCTGGAGTATCTCGACGGTGTCACCCTGGACGCCCACGCCGTACGGACGATTCCCGGCCCCGTCGCGGCGGCCTGCCGCCGGCTGCACGCCGGACCTCGGTTCGTCAACGACTTCTCCATCTTCCGCAAGCTCGACGAGTTTCTCGCCCTGTGCCGTACCCACGATCTGAGCACACCCGACGGCTACCGGGATCGCCTTCCCGCGGCGGCGGAGATCGAAAGGGCGCTCGCCGCCGATCCGCTGCCCACGGTGCCGTGTCACAACGACCTGCTGCCGGAGAACTTCATCCGCTGCGGCGGTGAGGTGAGGATCGTCGACTACCAGCTCTCGGGGAACAACGACCCGGCCTTCGAACTGGGCGACATCGCCGCCGAGGCGGACTACGACCCGGACCTGACCACCCGGCTCGCCCGCGCCTACTTCGGCACCGACGACCGGAGACTCGCCTCCAGGGTCCGGCTCAACCTGATCATGTCCAACCTGACCTGGACACTCTGGTTCTCCGTACACCACGGGCTGCTCAAGGAGCAGGCCGCCGACGCCGACTTCGACTACGAGGCCGAGGCCGCCGACAAGTTCTCGCAAGCCGTACGAGACCTGGACGACCCCGGGTTCGGACGGCTCGTCGACGACGTCCGGGGCGCGAGCTCCGGATTCCCACCCCCCGCATAACCCCCCAAGGAGGCTTGAGTGACCAAGCCAACGTCGGTCGACGAGGACGCGAAGCGACTCGCCGAACTCGGTTACAAGCAGGAACTCTCCAGAACCTGGAGCGGCTTCTCCAACTTCGCCATCTCCTTCTCGATCATCTCCATCCTGGCAGGCTGCTTCACCACGTTCGGCCAGGCGTGGAACAACGGTGGACCCATCGCCATCTCGTGGGGGTGGCCGCTGATCTCGATCTTCATCCTGATCATCGGGCTGTGCATGTCGGAACTGGTCTCGGCCTATCCGACCGCCGGTGGCATCTACTGGTGGGCCGCCAAGATGGGCAAGCCGATCCACGGCTGGTTCACCGGGTGGTTCAACCTCGTCGGCCTGATCGCCGTGACGGCCTCGGTCGACTACGGCTGCGCGACCTTCCTGAACATCACCCTCAACCGGTTCTTCCCCGCCTGGGACCCCAGCCTGACCAACGCGTTCATCCTGTTCGCGGTCATCCTCACCCTGCACGGCATGATCAACATCTTCAGTCACCGGTTGATCTCGACGCTGCAGAACGTCTCGGTGTGGTGGCACGTCTTCGGCGCGGCGGTCGTCGTACTGATCCTGATCTTCGGCCCCGACTCGCACCAGTCGATGTCGTTCGTCTTCACCGAGACGATCAACAACTCCGGCTTCTCCGACTCGTCGTACTGGTTCTACGTGCTGCCGCTCGGCTTCCTGCTCACCCAGTACACGATCACCGGGTTCGACGCGTGCGCCCACGTGTCGGAGGAGACCCAGGGCGCCTCCACCGCCGCCGCCCGAGGGCTGTGGCAGTCGATCTTCTACTCGGCGATCGGCGGCTGGATCCTGCTGCTCGCCTTCCTGTTCGCGGCGACCGACGTGGACGCGGTGAACGAGGCGGGCGGCTTCGTCGGCGCCATCTTCGACAGCGCGCTCCCCGGCAACCTGGCCACGGCGATCTTCACGATCTCCACCATCGGCCAGTTCTTCTGCGGGATGAGCTGCGTGACCTCGATGTCCCGGATGACCTACGCCTTCTCCCGCGACGGCGCCATCCCCGGCTGGCGCCTGTGGTCGAAGGTGGACGCCAACCGGACCCCCGTCAACGCGATCGTCTTCGGCTGCGCGGCCGCGCTCGTCCTCACCCTGCCCGCGTTGTACGAGGCCCCCGGCGGTCTGCCGCTCGCCTTCTACGCGGTCGTGTCGGTGGCGGTCATCGGCCTCTACATCGCCTTCGCGATCCCGATCTGGCTGCGGCTGCGGATGGGTGACCGGTTCGAGCCGGGCCCCTGGACGCTGGGGTCGAAGTACAAGGTCATGTGCTGGATCGCGATCGTCGAGATCGTCATCGTCTCGATCTACTTCATCATGCCGCTCGTTCCGGCCGCCGTGCCGTTCAGTGACGACTTCACCTGGACCGCGGTCAACTACGCGCCGATCGTGGTCGGCGTGATGGTGCTGGCCGTGGGCCTGTGGTGGGTGCTGTCGGCGAGGCACTGGTTCACCGGCCCGCGCCGCACGATCGACATGAACGAGGCGTTCGACCCGACCGGCACGGCCGGCGGGGAACCGACCGGCTGACCGCCCCGCGGGGCCTCCCGCCGACCGGCCCCGGAGAAGACCGGAAAACGAGCCCCGCACCGCGAGGCCATCGCACCGACCGTTCCCGGAGAGGACCGGGAAACGAGCCGACCGGCCCTGGAGAGGGCCGGTCAGCTCGCCTCGAAGGCCTCCGCCACCGCCGCACGGACCCGATCCATCGTCGTGGCGGCGGGGGTCCCCGTTGAGGTCGTGAACGTCATGCCCTTCGCCATGGCGGCGGCGGGGATCTCCCGCCCCATGGACGTCATGTCCACGTCGGGCATGCCGCAGGCCACGGCCCAGTTCCACGGGGTCAGGTCGCCGTCGACGTTGAGGGCGAACCCGTGACTGGTGACACCGCGGCTCTGCCGCATGCCGATCGAGACGATCTTGCGTCCCGTCTCGGCCGTCCACACGCCGGTGAGCAGTTCCGAGCCCGGCGGGGTGTCGCGGCGCTCGGCCGGGACGCCCAGCGCGCCGAGCGCGCCGACGAGCCTCAGCTCGACCTCGCGGACGTAGTCGACGATCCCCTCGCCCTCGCCGAGCTTGACGATCAGGTATCCGACCAGCTGGCCGGGGCCGTGGTAGGTGAGCTGCCCGCCGCGACCCGTGCTCACGACCGGGATGCCGTGAGCGGGGTCGGGCAGGTGCTGCTCAGGGGTTCGCCTGCCCACGGTGTACACCTGCGGGTGGCTGAGCAACCAGAGCGTGTCGGGGCGCTCGTCGCGCTGCCGCTGACCGACCATGTCGGTCATCCGCTCCATCGCCTTCTCGTAGTCGACCAGGTCGTCCTGGACCAGGGACATTGGGCGTCGCCTCATGCCCCCAGCTTAATTTCACCGGGACGCGCCGTGACCCGGGGTCCGGAACACCGGCCCGCGCCCTAGTAGCGGGCTGCGGGCGCCTTGGGGACGAAGATCCACATCAGCACGTAGGCGACCCACAGGGGCCCTGGGATGAGTGAGAGCAGCAGCCAGAACACCCGGACAAGGGTGGGCGGCATGTTGAGACTGTCCGCGATCCCGCCGCAGACTCCGGCGATTATCTTGTGATTTCTCGAACGGTACACGTTGCCTCTCTCGAATCGATGTTCTTCGTCCTTTCAAACGAACGACCGGAACCCATCCGTTCCCGAGACATCCCTGAGAAAACCCTGTCAGGGTCGGCTTGATAACTTTTTTCGCACCCGAACGTCGGCACATCTAGGCGAAACAGGTTGATCACGGTACGTTCCGCCATGTACCTAATAGGGGATTCCCCTCCGTTCCACCCCGAGGAGCGCTATGCGCCTGAGGTTACGACGCAGCCTGGTCCAGACCGCCGCCCTGGTCACGGCCCTCGCCCTCCCTCTCGCCCTCACCGCACCGGCGAGCGCGACCACCGCGACCACGTCCACGGACGTCACGGACGTCCTCGCCAACGTCTTCGCGACACAGATCAAGGGCAGCAACGTCAAGAAGCACCTGGACAAGTTCCAGCAGATCGCGACCGCCAACGGCGGCAACCGCGCCGCTGGCTCTCCCGGTTACGACGCCTCCCTCGCCTACGTGCAGGACAAGCTGCGCAAGGCCGGATACAAGACCTCCACGACCGACGTCGAGTTCCCGCTGGGCTGGGAGGAGGCGAGCCCCTCCGTCCTGCAGCAGACCGCTCCCGTGGCGAAGACCTACACCAACCCCACCGACTTCGTCACCGTCGTCTCCTCCAGCGGAGGCGACGTCACCGCGCAGGTGCAGGTCGTCGACGCCGTCATCCCGGTGCCGGCCACCCCGAACACCTCGACCGCGGGTTGCGAGGCCTCGGACTTCGCCGGGTTCGTTCCCGGGCGGATCGCGCTGCTCCAGCGCGGCACCTGCCCGTTCATCGACAAGGCCACCAACGCCAAGGCGGCCGGCGCGGCCGGTGTGATCTTCTTCAACGAGGGCCAGCCCGGCAGGACCGACCCGCTCCTCTTCGACATCCTCGAGTGGCGCTTCGGCTTCCCCATCGTGATGGCGAGCACGGCCGTCGGCCTTGACCTGGCCGCCAGCCCGAACACCACCGTCCGCCTCAAGGTCGACGCCGAGACCGAGGTCGGCCGTACCAAGAACCTGATCGCCGACTCCCGCTGGGGCAAGTCCGGCGAGATCGTCGCGGTCGGCGCCCACCTCGACAGCGTGCCCGAGGGCGCGGGCATCAACGACAACGGCTCCGGCAGCGCCGCCATTCTGGAGACCGCGCTGAAGCTGGCCTACGTGCCGACCAAGTACAAGGTGCGCTTCGCCTGGTGGGGCGCGGAAGAGCTCGGTCTGCTCGGCTCCGAGCAGTACGTCGAGGGCCTGTCCCAGGCGGAGAAGGACAAGATCAGGCTCTACCTGAACTTCGACATGATCGCCTCGCCCAACGACGTCACCTTCCTGTACGACGGTGACGACTCCGACGTCGAGGGCTCCCCGGCGGGACCGGCCGGCTCCGCACAGATCGAGAAGCGCCTTGAGGCGTTCTACACCAAGCGCAAGCTGCCGTTCCAGGGCACCGACTTCAACGGCCGCTCCGACTACGGCGCGTTCATCGCCAACGGCATCCCGGCCGGCGGCATCTTCACCGGCGCCGAAGGCATCAAGACCCCCGAGCAGGCCGCCAGGTTCGGCGGAACCGCAGGCGTCGCCTACGACCCCTGCTACCACGCCGCCTGCGACGGCATCAACAACATCAGCGCCGCCGCGCTCGACCGCAACTCCAAGGCCGTCGGCTACACCACCGCGTACTTCGCCTACGACCTGAAGGGCATTCCCGACCGCAACGCCGCGACCAAGGCACTCTCCAGGTCCGCGGCGACGACCACGGCGGACCACCACCACGGTGAGGTCGCCCGCTAGGGATTCGCTCCGCAAGCGCACCACCACGCTGTACGGCGCGCACCCGCCACGGGTGCGCGCCGCTCGGGGACCCCCCACACCCCTCAAACCCGAGGAGCATGATGCGCAATCTGTGGACCATGGGCATGGCGGCGATCCTGGCCATCCCGTTGGCGTTCACCGCACCATCGGCGTCGGCCGCCGTCCCACCGGACATCTCGCTGACCGCCGTGAAGGCACACCTCACGCAGCTCCAGTCCATCGCCACCGCCAACGGCGGCAACCGCGCCCACGGCCGCCCCGGCTACCTCGCCTCGGCGAACTACGTCAAGGGCCTGCTGGACGGCGCGGGATTCACCACCTCCCTGCAGTCCTTCACCTACAACGGCGCGACCGGATACAACGTCATCGCCGACTGGCCCGGCGGCGACCCGAACGACATCCTCATGGTCGGCGCCCACCTCGACAGCGTGACCGCCGGACCCGGCATCAACGACAACGGCTCCGGCAGCGCCGCCATCCTGGAGACCGCCCTTGAGGTCTCCCGCCAGTCGCTGGCACCCACCAAGCACCTCCGCTTCGCCTGGTGGGGCGCGGAAGAGCTGGGCCTGCGCGGCTCCCAGTACTACGTGAACAACCTCTCGGCCACCGAGCGCGCCAAGGTCAAGGGCTACTACAACTTCGACATGGTCGGCTCGCCCAACGCCGGTTACTTCATCTACGACGGCGACAACTCCGACGGCGTCGGCTCGGGCCCCGGCCCGGCGGGTTCCGCGCAGCTGGAGGCGACGCTCCAGGCGTACTTCACCTCGATCGGCGTCGCCACCCGGGGCACCGACTTCGACGGCCGCTCCGACTACGGGCCCTTCATCGCCGTCGGCATCCCCGCGGGCGGCACCTTCACCGGCGCCGAGGGCACCAAGTCCAGCGCCCAGGCCACCCTCTGGGGCGGTACGGCGGGGCAGGCGTTCGACCCCTGCTACCACCGGGCGTGCGACACGACGTCCAACATCAGCGACACCGCGCTGAACCGCAACGCCGACGCCATCGCCTACGCGGTGTGGACGACCGCGACCGCCGTACCTCCGACGGTCGTCTGGCAGGACACCTTCGAGACCTCGACCGGCTGGACGACCAACCCCTCGGGGACCGACACCGCCACCTCGGGCCAGTGGGAGCGAGGCGTCCCGCAGGCCACCAACTCCAGCGGCGCCAAGCAGCTCGGCACCACCGTGAGCGGCACCAACGACCTGGTCACCGGGAGGCTCGCGGGCGCCGCGGCCGGCGACTACGACATCGACGGAGGCGTCACCAGCGTCCGCTCCCCGGCCGTCACCCTGCCGTCGACCGGGACGCTCAAGCTCGCCTTCTCCTGGTATCTCGCGCACGGTTCCAACTCCTCAAGCGCCGACTACCTGCGCGTGAAGGTCGTCGGCTCCACCACCACCCAGGTGTTCCAGCAGCTCGGCGCGGCCTCCAACCGCAACGGCGCCTGGGGCACGGCCGACGTCGACATCTCCGCCTTCGCGGGGCAGAGCGTCCGGATCCTGGTCGAGGCCGCCGACGCCTCGGGGGCCTCCCTGGTGGAGGCCGGGGTGGACGACGTCAAGGTGACCCGCCAGTGAGCGGGGCGGTGACCCTGCGGCAGTAGACGAGACCGGGTGCGGCCCGCGCCTTCCCCCTCCACGGGCCGTCCGGATCACCCCCGGACGGCCCGCCACGCGGGCCGCACCCCTCTCGGGTCTCCTGGACGGTCTCTCGTGCCCCTCGAACAAACCGACCTCGAACGAACCGACGACGGACGACCCGGCATCGAACGAACCGGCGTCCCACTGACGGGAAACCCCGCGTCCCCGGGCGAACCCCCGTCAGTCCTGATCGTCGAGCCGGGGTTTCTCGTGCGCGGTGCCCTTGAGCTCGTGAAAGCCCGGAGTCCCTGCCACGAGCAGCGTCCCGTCCCACAGACGGCCCGCATGCTCCCCCCGGGGAATCCGGGAGATCACGGGACCGAAGAACACAACGCGCCCGCCATGGGTGTCGGGGCCGGTGGCGGCGACCACCGGGGTGCCGACGTGCTCGCCGATCAGGCCGATGCCCTCCGCGTGTGAGGCACGCACCGCCTCGTCGTAGGCCGTCGACATCCCGGCCTCGGCCAGTTCCGGCGGCAGGCCGGCGGCGGCGAGGGAGTCGTGCAGGGCACCGGCCCAGTCCTGCCCGCGAGCGCGCCCGACGGTCCACATCGCGGTGTACAGCCTTCCGAGCGCCTCCTGCCCGTACTCCTGTCGTACGGCCGCGCAGACGCGCACGGGGACCCAGAGGTATCCCTCCGTGTCACCCTCGGGGTCCTCGTCGCGGCCCTCGTTGAGCACCGCCAGGCTCATCACGTGCCAGCGCACCTCGACCGGCCGCACCCTCTCCACCTCCACCAGCCACCGGGAGGTGATCCAGGTGTACGGGCAGGAGGGGTCGAACCAGAAGTCCGCGATCGTCTTGATCGTCATTTCCAGCCCTCCGATCGTCGTCCTCGGGCCATACCCGAATACTGTGCCACCTTCGCCGAACGGCGCTCCCGAGCCAACTCGACGCGCCCTCGCACCGTAAAAATATGAACCGGGTTTGCTTTTGAACCGAGTTCGTGTTTATGGTTGCCGCATGGCAGGACTGCGGGAGCGGAAGAAGGAACAGACCCAACGGCGAATCGCCGCGGTGGCGCTGCGGCTGTTCGCAGAGCGAGGGTTCGACGCGGTGACCGTCAACGAGATCGCCGAGGCCGCCGAGGTGGCGAAGGTGACGCTGTTCAAATACTTCCCGACCAAGGAGTCACTCGTCCTGCAGGGCGTGGGCCAGGAGGACCTGGCGGGGATCGTCGCCGCGCGGCCACCCGGGCGGTCGCCGCTGGAGGCGCTGCGGGAGCACTACCGCGGATTCGCCACCGGGCCGGCGGAGGCCGTGGACAGGGACACGCTGATCGTCCAGATGCGGGTGATCTTCGCCAGCCCCACGCTCAGCAGCGGCGTGAACGACCTGCTCCACAGTCAGCGTGAGGCGCTGGCGCGGGTGCTCGCCGAAGAACGCGACGAGCTGACGGCCGCCCTGATGGCCGCCCAGATCACCGCTTCCGTGCTGACACTTCAGGAGAGGTTCTTCCGCCACCTGGTCTCCGGCGCCTCGCTGGACGAGGCGGGCAGCCGCCTCTGCGGGGACGTCGAACTCGCCTTCGATCTGCTGGAACACGGTCTCGATCAACCGGGAGAGTAATGCGCGCAAAAGGAATCAACTACGACACCGGGTTCCTCCCCGGTGCGGACCTGACCCGCAAGGTCTTCGACCCGGAAACCGTCCGGCACGACATACACGTCATCGCCAACGAGCTGCACTGCGACGCCGTACGAATCTCCGGTGGTGATCCCGCGCGGCTGAGCGTCGCCGCCGAGCACGCCGCCGCGGCGGGACTTGAGATCTGGTTCGCCCCCTTCCCCGTCGATCTCCCGCCCGAGGAGATGCTCTCGACCTTCGCCGACTGCGCGGAGCGTGCCGAGACCGTACGACGCGGCGGGGCCGAGGTGGTGTTCGTGACCGGCTGCGAGATCAGCGCGTTCGGCCCCGGGTTCATCCCCGGCGCCACGTACCGCGACCGCATGCGGACGATGGACGAGGCCGACGTGGAGTGGTGGTCCTCGCTCGGCCCCGTCATGGAACGGCTCAGCGGCTTCCTGGCCGAGAGCGTGAAGGTTGTCAGGCCCCGCTTCGGCGGCCGGGTCACCTACGCGGCGGCCCCGTGGGAGTTCGTCGACTGGGAACCGTTCGACATCGTCGGCGCCGACGCCTACCGGGCCGCCTACAACGCGGAAACCTTCAGGGAGGAGCTGCGCGGGAAGTTCAAGCACGGCAAGCCGGTCGCGGTGACCGAGTTCGGCACCTGCGCCTGGCGGGGCGCGAGCGAACGCGGCGGCATGGCCTGGCTGCCGCCCGAGGGCGCCGTACGGGACGAGGGCGAGCAGGTGCGCTACTTCACCGAGCTGATGGACATCTTCGAGGAGGAGGGGGTGGACACCGCGCTCTGGTTCACCTTCGCGGGCTTCGGCCGCGTCGGAGACGCGGACATCGCCTCCTACGGCGCGGTCAGGATGCTCGACCGGGAGCGCTGGGCGCCGAAGGAGGTGTTCCACACGATGGCGGCCAGATACGCCCGCGGCCGGGCCGTCTGACAGGAGTCGCTTCGAAAGCCGAAGACCGGGGCCACGATCGACCCGCCTCTCCGCTAGCCTCGCGTAGGTTACGCACGCGCAGGCACGGAAGGTGCTCCAAGTGATCAGCTGGTTCGAAGCGGTGGTCCTCGGGCTGGTTCAGGGATTGACGGAGTTTCTGCCGATCTCCTCCAGTGCCCACATCAGGGTCGTGTCGGCGTTCTTCGGCTGGCCGGACCCGGGAGCCGCGTTCACCGCGGTCGTCCAGCTCGGCACCGAGGCCGCGGTGCTGATCTACTTCCGCAAGGAGATCTGGGAGATCATCGTCACCTGGACACGCTCCCTGTGGACGCCCGACCTGCGCGGCCACCACGCCGCCAGGATGGGCTGGTACGTCATCGTCGGCACCATCCCGATCGTGGTGCTCGGCCTGCTCTTCAAGGACTCCATCGAGGGGGCCTTCCGCGACCTGCGGCTGATCGGCACGACGCTGATCGTCTTCGGCCTGGTCCTGTGGTTCGCCGACCACACCGCCCGCAACAAGCTCACCCTGCAGTCGCACCTCGGCTTCCCCCACGCCCTGGTCTACGGCTTCGCCCAGTCGCTCGCCCTCATCCCCGGCGTGTCGCGTTCCGGCGGCACGATCAGCGCCGGACTGCTGCTCGGCTACCGCCGCGAGGAGGCCGCGAAGTACTCCTTCCTGCTCGCCATCCCCGCCGTACTGGGCGCGGGCCTGCTGGAGCTGTTCAAGATCGGTGATGGCGAGTCGCCCGATTGGGGTCCCACGATCCTGTCCACCGTGATCTCGTTCATCGTGGGCTATCTGGCGGTCTCGTGGTTCCTGAAGTACATCAGCACCCACCGCTTCACCGGCTTCGTGATCTACAGGATCGCCCTCGGGGTCGTCATCATCGCCCTGGTGAGCTTCGGGATCCTCGACCCCTCGGCCTAGAGGCCCCGAAGGCGGCCCCGCGAGATCGCCTTCGGGGTCCCCTTGGCCTGCGGCTCGCTAGCACTCGCTGTCGGCGACGACCCAGTGACCGGGACCTGTCTGCTTGAGGCCGTGCGTGACGAGGACGTTCCACAGACCCATCGCGTCGTTGGACCCGTTGGCGTAGGTGTAGCCGCCTGATTGGTAGGCACGCCCCGCGACGGTGTGGGCGTAGTTGCTCGCCCTCACGCAGGTCTGGGGCACCGTCGGGGTCGGGGTCGGCGTGACGGTCGGGGTGGGGGGCGGCGTACCGCCACCCGTCAGGCCGAAGAACTGCGCGTCGTGATAGGCCGAGCAGACGGTGTCCAGGAAGTACGCCGCCGCGCTGCCGCACTGGTCGGCGCCGCTGCCGGGATCGATCGGCAGGCCGTGCCCCATGCCCGGGATCTCGTACAGGCGCACCGCGTCACTCCCGTACACCTTCAGGGAGGTACCGCCGGTGAGACTCCGCGTGGAGGTGGGGCTCTGCGAGACACCCCGCACGTTCGTCCACTGGTCGCGCAGCTGGGCGGCGTTCGCCGGGACGACGGTGTAGTCGGAGGACCCCTGCCAGATCGCGACGCGCGGGTACGGCCCCGAGTACCCCGCGTGGGCGTTGCGCACCAGGTCACCCCACTGTTGCGGGGTCTTGCCGACCGGACCGTACTGGCAGGTGGATGCCTGGATCAGGCTGGCGGCGCATCGGTAGGCGAGCCCCGCCCCGATCGAGCCGCCCGCGAAGACGTCCGGGTACGTGGCGAGCATCACCGCCGACATCGCGCCCCCCGCCGACAGCCCACTGACGTAGACGCGCGCCGGATCGGTCCCGTAGTTGGAGACCGCGTAGGCGACCATCGCGCGAATCGAGGCGGCCTCGCCCTGGCCCCGGGTGGTGTCACCGGTCTCGAACCAGTTGAAGCAACTTGACGCGTTGTTCGCGCTGCCGGTCTGCGGCAGTACGAGGGTGAATCCCGACTGGTCCGCGTACTTGCGCCATCCCGAGTTGGCGAAGTAGCCGCTCGCGTTCTGCGTGCAGCCGTGCAGCAGCACCACCAACGGGCGTCCGGCGGTCGACCCGTCGGGACGGTAGCTGAACATGGTGAGATTTCCAGGGTTGCTCCCGAACGAGCCGACCTGGACGAGCGACGCGGCCCGCGCGGGAGCCGTCGTCGCGGTCGCCGCGCCGAGTGACACGAGCAGCCCGAGCGACAGGGTGAGAAGGATGCGGAGAAGTCCCGCTGGAAAGGATGCGGCCATGACATGCTCCTTCGTGGCCTTGTGACCTGTGTCACCGGCCCTCACCAGCGCACGTTAAAACCGCCGTAACCCATTTGACATGTTCCCGAGACACACTCTTCGTCTCCGTGTTATGGAGCACGGCCTGCGGGCGAGGGCTTCCTCTCACCGCATCTCACGACGTCCCCGGTCCCGGACCGCCGACCTCCCGGCTCCAGGACTCTCCGAACTCCGGGACTTATCCGAACCCCGGGACCCAGGGACTTCAGGGCTTCGGGACTTCGGGACTCCCCGGGTTCCGGGTTGCGGGTGATCGGAGCGTCTGATCCGGTGGCGGACTCGGGGAGACTGGACGGGTGCGTTCCGACTGGTCCGGCCTGCCCGTACGCCACGCCCTGCCCGAGTTGCTCGCGGCGCTGGACGGGCGGGGCGTCGCCGTGCTCACCGCTCCTCCGGGCACAGGGAAGACCACGCTCGTCCCGCTCGCGCTCGCCGGGCTCCTCGACGGCTCGGAGCCGAAGCGGGTGATCGTGGCCGAGCCGAGGCGGATGGCGGTGCGGGCGGCGGCGAAGCGGATGGCGTGGCTGCTGGAGTCCGAGGTGGGTGCGGAGGTCGGGTTCTCGATACGCGGCGAGCGCAGAGCCGGTCCGAGGACGGTCGTCGAGGTCGTCACCACCGGAGTCCTGTTGCAGCGACTCCAGCGCGACCCCGACCTCGAAGGCGTGGACACGGTCCTGCTCGACGAGTGCCACGAGCGCCACCTGGACGCCGACACCGCGCTGGCGTTCCTCCTCGACGTCCGCGCCACACTCCGCCCCGACCTGCGGATCGTCGCCACCTCCGCCACCGCCGACGCCGCCCCCTGGGCACGCCTCCTCGGATCTCCCGGCACTCTCCCGCTTCCCGACATCGACGGATTCTCCTCATCCGCCGCCCCAGGCGCCCCCGGCACTTCCGGCGATCCCGGCACTTCCGACGATCCCGGCACTTCCGACGCCTCCGGCGATCCCGGCGATCCCGGCGATCCCGGCGATCCCGCGCCGATCGTGCACGCCTCCGGAACCATGCACCCGGTCACGCCCGTCTGGGCACCGCCCACCGGGACCGTCGCACCGCCCCACGGCATGCGGGTGGACCCGGCGTTCCTCGCCCACGTCGCGGCCGTCGTACGGCGCGCTCTGGCAGAGCACGAGGGGGACGTGCTCTGCTTCCTGCCTGGCGTCGGCGAGATCGGCCGGGTGGCCGCGATGCTCCCCGGCATCGACGTCCTCCAGGTGCACGGCCAGGCCCCGGTCCGGGTCCAGGACGCGGTCCTGTCCCCGGGGGACGGCAGAAGGGTGGTGCTCGCCACCTCGGTCGCCGAGTCCAGCCTCACCGTGCCGGGCGTGCGGATCGTGGTCGACTCCGGCCTGGCGAGGGAGCCCCGCACCGACCACGCCCGCGGTCTCGGTTCGCTCACCACCGTCCGCGCCTCCAGAGCCTCGGCCACCCAGCGGGCGGGGCGGGCGGGCCGCGAGGCGCCCGGCGTGGTCTATCGGTGCTGGTCGCGGGCCGAGCACGACCGGCTGCCCGAGCACGCGCGACCCGAGATCGCGCTCGCCGACCTGACCGGCTTCGCCCTCCAGGTCGCCTGCTGGGGCGACCCCACGGCCATCGGCCTCGCCCTGCTCGACCCGCCACCACCCGCCGCGATGGACGCCGCCCGCCGCACCCTGTACGCCCTGGGCGCGCTGGACTCCCCCGCCACCCCGCGGACACCGGGCACCCCTCCTGCCGGCCGGGTGACCGACCGGGGACGGCGGATGGCCGGGGTCGGGGTCCACCCGCGCCTGGCACGCGCCCTGATCGACGCGGGGACGGACACGGGGGCGGACATCGACGCCGGTCCCCGGGCCGCCGAGGTGGTGGCGCTGCTGTCGGAGCAGTTGCCCCGGGACGCGGGCGACGACCTGGTGGCGATCTGGCGCTCCGCGCGCCAGGGCGGTGACGGCTTCTCCGCCCGGTGGCGTCAGGAGGCGAGGCGCCTGGCCCGAGCCGTACCCGCCACCGACCGGCACCGGGGGCGGAAACCCGCCGACGCCGGTGCCACCCGGCCGGGAAAAGGTGATGCCGCGGGAAAACCCGCGAGAAGCGGCGGCACCAGGGCGGCCCGCGCCGACAGCGCCACATCCCCAAGCGCCACATCCAAAGGCGCCACATCCACGGGCGCTACGTTCACGGGCGTTCCGACGGCCGGGGGCGACGACGCCGTGGCCGGGATCGTCGTGGCGCTCGCCTACCCGGAGCGGGTGGCGCGGCGGCGCGGCGGGTCGTACCTGATGGCCTCGGGAACGGCCGCCGAACTGCCGCGCGGGTCACGGCTGGGGACGGCGGAGTGGCTCGCGGTAGCGGTCGCGGACCGGCCCGCCGGAGCGGCGTCGGCGAGGATCAGGCAGGCGGTGGTGATCGACGAGGAGATCGCCAGGCTCGCCGCGGCCTCCCTGTACGGCTCCGGCGAGGAGATCACCTGGCATGTGCCGCCGGGAGAGCGGCGCGGAGACGTGTCGGCGCGCCGGGTGGAACGGCTGGGCGCGATCGAGCTGTCCAGCGGCGCGCTCCGCGGCGCGGACGTGCGGCCCGCCGTCCTGGAGGGCCTGCACTCCGAGGGCCTGTCGATCCTGCGCTGGACCCCCGAGGCCGTGGCCCTGCGCGAACGGCTCGCCTTCTGCCGCCGTACGCTCGGCGACCCCTGGCCCGCGACGGACGACGACGCGCTGATCGAGGCGGCCGATCGTTGGCTGGAGCCCGAGCTGTCGCGGGCCCGCCGCCGGTCCGACCTGGAGCGCCTCGACGTGGTCTCCGCCCTGCACCGCCTGGTCCCGTGGAACGCCCGGCTGGCGGAGACGGCCCCCGAACGGGTCGAGGTGCCGAGCGGGTCGCGGATCAGGATCGACTACTCGGGCGAGCAGCCGGTGCTCGCGGCCAAGCTGCAGGAGTTGTTCGGCTGGACCGAGACCCCGCGCGTCGCGGGAGTCCCGCTCGTGATCCACCTGCTCTCCCCCGCGGGCCGCCCGGCCGCCGTCACCGCCGACCTCGCCTCGTTCTGGCGCGAGGGCTACCGCGCGGTCCGCGCCGAGCTTCGCGGGCGCTACCCCAGGCACCCCTGGCCCGACGATCCCCTGTCGGCCGTCGCCACCCGCCGTACCAACCCCCGACGCTGACCTCGGGAACCCGGATACACCGGGCGAAATAACGCCGACGAGCCGGACAAGTCATCTGATTGAGATGTGGGACGCTTCCCCTTCCCCATTCGCCGGACCACACTCGGTGCATGTCGTGGGTGGGAAGTTCCGCAGTGGAGATCGCGGATGCCGTGCGACGGGGGAAGGTCACGGCACCCGTGGTGGTCGCCGAACACCTCGAAGCCATCGCCGAGCGTGACGGGCGCCTCGGGGCGTTCCGCGTGGTCCTCACCGAACGGGCGCTGGCCGAGGCACGGGTCCTGCAGGAGCGGGAGGACCTCGCCGGGCTGCCGCTCGCCGGGGTGCCGATCGCGGTCAAGGACAACGTCGCGGTCGGGGGTGAGACGTCACGCAACGGTTCCGCGGCGACACCCGACGTGGCCGCGGACGAGGATCACCCCGTGGTCGCCAGGCTCAGGGCGGCGGGCGCGGTGGTCGTCGGCATCACCAACGTGCCCGAGCTGTGCCTGGCCGGGGTCTCCGACAGCGTGTACGGCGTCACGCGCAACCCGTGGGACCCGGGGCGCACCCCCGGCGGCTCCTCGGGAGGGAGCGCGGCGGCCGTGGCCGCGGGGATGGTCCCGCTCGCCCACGGCGCCGACGGGCTGGGCTCGCTGCGCATCCCGGCCGCCTGCTGCGGCCTGGTCTCGATCAAGCCTGGTCAGGGGGTGGTCCCACCGCCCGAGCACGACTGGTACCGGATGTCGGAGAACGGGCCGATGGCCACGACCGTCGCCGACCTCGCCCTCGCCCTCGCCGTCATGGCGGGTGACATGTCGCTGGCGACGCCCGATGAGAGCGAGGCCCTCGGCGTGGGCCGCGCCATCGACGACTACCCGGGCGGGCTCACCCTGTCGGATCCGCCACGGCTGCGGATAGCGGTCGCGCCGATGCCGCTGCCGCCGGGTTTCTCGGTGGACGCCGAGTTCCAGCGGGCGGTGACCGAGACGGCGGAGGTCCTGGGCGCGGCGGGGCACACCGTGGTGGACCACACCGAGCGGATGTCCCTGCGGGTCGCCGCCGCCGCCGTGGCCACCTGGTTCGCGTGCGCCGCCGGCGACGTCGAAGGGCTCGACCCGCGCGGGCTGGAGCGGCGCACCCGGTCCCTGGCGAGGGTCGGCCGACTGCTCGCCAGGGTCGGGGCGGACGGGGCGACGGGCCGCGACCGCTGGCGCGCCTACGGGGCGGACCAGTGGTTCGGCAACGCCGACGTGCTCGTCACCCCGACACTCGCCGCCGTACCGCCGCCCGCCGAGCGCTGGGGCCGCCGAGGGCTCCTCGCCAACGCCCGCGTCAACCTGACGTACGCGCCCGCCACGGCGGCGTGGAACATGGCCGGTTGGCCCGCCATGAGCGTCCCGTACGGCAGGCACTCCACCGGCACGCCGATCGGTGTCCAGCTCGTCGCGGCCCCCGGCGGCGAGGCGCAGCTCCTCGCCCTGGCCGGGCAGCTTGAGACCGCCCGGCCGTGGACCCGCCACGCCCCGCTCACCTGACGGCCGCGCGGATTCAGACTCCGGTGGGGTGCCAGACCGTCTTGGTCTCCAGGAAGGCCGTGAGGCGCCTGGTGCCGGGATCGGCGGACCAGTCGGTCGCGGCGGGGCGGAAGACGCGCTTGAGGTTCTCCGCCGCCGCCTCCTCGCACGCGACCGCGAGGCTCTCGTCGGCGACCCCGGTGAGGTCGAGGGCGTTCACGTCCATGTGCGCGGCCAGCCAGGGGGCGATCTCGGCGACCGAGCCGGTGAGAATGTTCACCACCCCGCCGGGCAGGTCCGAGGTGGCCAGCACCTCGGCCAGGGTGATCGAGGGCAGCGGGGCACGTTCGCTCGCGATCACGACGCAGGTGTTGCCCGTGACGATCACCGGGGCGATCACCGAGACGAGCCCCAGCAGCGGCTCGTCGGGGGCGACCACCGCGACCACGCCGGTCGGCTCGGGCGAGGAGACGTTGAAGTAGGGCCCCGCGACCGGGTTGGATGACCCGGCTATCGCGGCGATCTTGTCGGACCATCCCGCGTACCAGACCAGCCGGTCGACGGCCGCGTCCACGACCTCCCCGGCCTTCTTCGTCCCGGTCTCCGCCAGCTCGGCGACGAACTGGGCCCGACGGCCCTCCAGCATCTCGGCGACGCGGTAGAGGATCTGCCCCCGGTTGTACGCCGTCGCGCCCGACCAACCGCCGAACGCCTTGCGCGCGGCCGTCACCGCGTCGCGGGCGTCCTTGCGCGAGGCCTTGGACGCGTTGGCGAGGAAGTCGCCCCTTGAGGAGGCCACGGCGTAGGACCTTCCGCTCTCGGAGCGCGGGAACGCCCCGCCGATGTACAGCTTGTACGTCTTGCGCACGGCGAGCCGTGCGGGCCCGCCCTCGCCCGCACGGGAGGAAACCGTGCGCTCTCCCGCGGCGTCACCCGCGCGCTCCTCCGCGGCGTCCCCCGCCCGCTTGCCCGCCCGTGCCCGGCTCGGCCTCTCCGCCTTACTCATTTCCCAGCCCTCTCCACGTGCTCTCCTGCTGTGCCAGCCGGGCCGGCACGAAGATCTGACCGCAGCGGCTCACACCGCACCGGTGGGCGAACCAGCCACGCGGCTCCGGCCGTCCCGCGCGGGCGAAGCCGTGGCCCCGGGTGCCCTGGGCACGTCGGCGGCGACGCCTGCCCCGGTGATGCTCACACATCGAGATACGCCTCCAGCCCGTGCCGGCCACCCTCGCGTCCGTACCCGGACTCCTTGTAGCCGCCGAACGGCGAGGTGGGGTCGAAGCGGTTGAAGGTGTTGGACCAGACGACGCCGGCGCGCAGCCTGCTCGCCATCCACAGGATGCGCGAGCCCTTCTCCGTCCACACCCCCGCCGACAGGCCGAACGGGGTGTTGTTCGCCTTCTCCACCGCCTCCGCCGGGGTGCGGAAGGTCAGCACGGACAGAACGGGGCCGAAGACCTCCTCGCGGGCGATCCGGTGCGACTGCGCGACACCGGTGAAGATGGTCGGCGGGAACCAGAAGCCCTTGTCGGGCAGCGAGCAGGCCGGGGACCAGCGTTCCGCGCCCTCCGCCTCCCCGAGGTCGGACAGCTCGCGGATCTTGGCGAGCTGGGCCGCGGAGTTGATCGCGCCGATGTCGGTGTTCTTGTCCAGCGGGTCGCCCAGCCGCAGGGTGCCCAGCCGCCGCTTCAGCGCGTCGAGCAGCTCCGTCTCGATCGACTCCTGCACCAGCAGGCGGGAGCCCGCGCAGCAGACGTGGCCCTGGTTGAAGAAGATCCCGTTCACGATGCCCTCGACGGCCTGGTCGAGCGCGGCGTCCTCGAACACGATGTTCGCGGCCTTGCCTCCGAGCTCCAGCGTGACCTTCTTGCCGGTGCCCGCGACCGACCTCGCGATCTGACGGCCGACCTCGGTGGAGCCGGTGAAGGCCACCTTGTCGACGTCGGGATGGTTCACCAGGGCGGCGCCGGTCTCGCCCGCGCCGGTCACGATGTTGACCACGCCGGGCGGCAGGTCGGCCTGCGCGCAGATCTCCGCGAACAGCAGCGCGGTCAGCGGGGTGGTCTCCGCGGGCTTGAGGACGACGGTGTTGCCGCAGGCCAGCGCGGGGGCGATCTTCCACGCGAGCATGAGCAGCGGGAAGTTCCACGGGATGACCTGGCCGGCCACCCCGAGCGGGCGCGGGCCGGGACCGTACCCGGCGTAGTCGAGCTTGTCGGCCCAGCCCGCGTAGTAGAAGAAGTGGGCCGCGACGAGGGGCAGGTCCACGTCGCGGGACTCGCGGATCGGCTTGCCGTTGTCCAACGACTCCAGCACGGCCAGCTCGCGCGAGCGCTCCTGGATGATCCGCGCGATCCTGAACAGATACTTGGCCCGCTCGGAGCCGGGCATCGCCGACCAGACGCCGAACGCCTTGCGTGCGGCCTGGACCGCCCGGTCGACATCGGCCTCCGTGGCCCAGGCGACCTCCGCGAGGACCTCCTCGGAGGCCGGGTTGACGGTCTTGTTGCGGTTCTCGCCCTGGGAGTCGACCCACTCGCCGCCGATGAACAGGCCGTAGGACGGCCTGATGTCGACGACGCCACGCGACTCGGGCGCCGGTGCGTACTCAAACATGTGAACGCCTTAGTCGAGGGTGAAGTAGTCGGGACCCGCGTATCTGCCGGTGGTCATCTTCTGGCGCTGCATCAACAGGTCGTTGAGGACGCTGGAGGCGCCGAGCCGGAACCAGTCGGGGCTGAGCCAGCCGTCGCCGACGGTCTCGTTGACCAGGACGAGCATCTTGATCGCGTCCTTGGTGGTCTTGATGCCACCCGCGGGCTTCACCCCGACCTTGCGGCCGGTCACGGCCAGGAAGTCGCGGACCGCCTCCAGCATGATCAGCGTCACGGGGAGGGTCGCGGCGGGCTGGACCTTTCCCGTGGAGGTCTTGATGAAGTCGCCCCCGGCCAGCATGGCCAGCCAGGACGCGCGGCGCACGTTGTCGTACGTGGACAGCTCGCCGGTCTCCAGGATCACCTTCAGGTGGGCGGTGCCGCACGCGGCCTTGATCGCGACGATCTCCTCGAAGACCTTGAGGTAGTCGCCCGCGAGGAACGCGCCCCGGTCGATGACCATGTCGATCTCGTCGGCGCCGGCCGCCACCGCGAGGGTGGTGTCGGCGATCTTGACGTCGAGCGAGGAGCGCCCGCTGGGGAAGGCGGTCGCGACGCTGGCCACCTTGACGCCGGAGCCCTTCAGCGCCGCCACGGCCCCGGCGACCATGTCGGGATAGACGCACACCGCGGCCACCTTGGGCACGGAGGGGTCGGCCGGGTCGGGGTGGACGGCCTTGGCGCACATCGCGCGGACCTTACCCGGGGTGTCGGCCCCCTCCAGGGTCGTCAGGTCCACCATGCCGATGGCGAGGTCGATGGCCTGGGCCTTGGCGGTGGTCTTGATGGATCGGGTGCCGAGCATCGCGGCCCGCTGGTCGGCGCCCACGCGGTCGATGCCGGGCAGGCCGTGCAGGAAGCTTCGCAGCGTGACGTTGGACGTTGCCACGTCGTTGAGCGAGGTCGTCATAGTTGACACCTCTCCAGCATGCCTACTGGTGTGATTACTTCCAAACTGGACCCTGCCCAGCAGCCTTGTCGGTTTTCGTCAACTTCCGCCGACCACCACGGGACACTGGAGATCGAGGACAGTCCACGAGGCGCGCGCTTCGTCCTCCGGTTGCCGCTGCTCCAGCCTGGCGTCACAGATTGAACCCTTCCGGTCACAGCACTAGGTAGTACCGGCACGGCCGGGGCCCCATCTAGGTAGTGCCGCGGCGAGAGGTGCCCGGGAGATAGGACATCCTCCCGATGTGGGACCGGGGGCCTTAGGACGAATCTTGAGTCTGTAAGGAAAGCGCGCCGCGAGGCGCCACACCAGGAAGGAACCCTCATGGGTCCCGAGTTCCACCTTGAGATGATCGCCCATCGGACCACCGAGCTCCGCGAGGAGGCCGACGACTACCGCCGCGCCCGTGAGGCGCAGGAGGACAGGAAGGCCCACTCCTCGGAGAAGCGCCGCGGGGGCCTCTTCAGCAAGATCATTCCGGCATGACCCCGTCCCGAGAGCCCGGCCGCTCCCACTCGCCCGGCCGGGCCTCCCTGCCTCCCTGACTTCCCGATTTCACCGAGCGAAAAATGAGGAGATCGCACCTTTAAGGCATGACATGCTGGCAGACATGGTGGGTCGGGCGGTGAGCCCCGTCTTCGTGGGGCGGGAGAGGGAACTCGCGGACCTGACCGAGGCGTTCGAGCAGGCCCGGAAGGGCGCGGCGGTGACCGTACTGCTCGGCGGCGAGGCGGGTGTCGGCAAGTCACGCCTGATCGGGTGTTTCGCGGAGCGGGCCACGGTCGACGGCGCCCACGTGCTCAACGGGGGCTGCGTGGAGCTGTCGACCGAGGGCCTCGCCTACGCACCGTTCACCGCGGCGATCCGCCAGTTCGTCCGCGAGTGCGGCGTCGAGAAGGTCGCGGCCCTGCTTCCCGAGGGAGGGGCACGCGACCTGGCCAGATTGCTCCCCGAGTTCGGTGAGCCGAGCGGCGACACCGAGAGCGACACCGCCCGCGCACGCCTCTTCGAACAGATACTCACCCTGCTGGAACGGCTCGCGGAGCGCCACCCGGTCATCCTCCTCATCGAGGACGTCCACTGGGCCGACAGCTCCAGCCGCGACCTGATCGCCTTCCTCAGCCGGAACCTGCGCACCGCTCCCGTGCTGATGGTCCTCACCTACCGCTCCGACGAGCTCCACCGCCAGCACCCGCTCAGGCCGGTGCTCGCCGAACTCAGCCGGCTGGACGGGGTCCTCCGGCTGGACCTGCCCCGGCTCACCCAGTCGGAGGTGGCCGCCCAGATGGCCGGCATCCTCGGTACCGCACCCGAGTTCGCCCAGGTCGACAGGGTCTTCCAGCGCAGCGAGGGCATCCCGCTGTTCGTCGAGGCGCTGATGGAGTGCGGCGGCACCTGCACCTTTCCCGACTCCCTGCACGACCTGATCATCGGCTCCGTGGAGCGGCTCCCCGAGGAGACGCAGCGGGTGCTGCGCGTCGCCGCCGCCGGCGGCATCCGGGTGAGCCACGCCCTGCTCGTCGCGGTCAGCGAGCTGTCGGACGTCGAACTCGACGACGCGCTGCGCACCGCGATCGCGGCCAACGTGCTGCAGGTCGCCGACGGCCGCGCCTACGTCTTCCGGCACGCGCTGATCCGCGAGGCCGTACACGACGAGCTCCTGCCCGGCGAGCACGTACGGCTGCACGCCCGCTTCGCCGAGGAGATCGGCAGGGACCGCACGCTGGTGCCTCCCGGCCGGGCCGCCATCGAGATCGCCCACCACTGGCACGCCGCCCGCGACGACCTCTGGGCCCTCATCTCCGCATGGGAGGCGGCGGGCAAGGCCGCCAACACCTTCGCCTACAAGGAGATGATGCAGCTGCTGGAGCGGGTACTGACGCTGTGGGGCAAGGTTCCCGACGCCGCCGAGCGCATCGGCGTGGACCACACCACCGTCCTGGAGCACGCCGCCGAGGCCGCGAGCGCGTGCGGAGAGGCCGACCGGGGCGGCAAGTTCGTCAAGGCCGCGCTGAACGAGCTCGACGAACGAACCGAGCCCGCGAGGGTGGCGAATCTGGTCGTCCGCAGATCACAGTTCAGGAAGGCCAAGCGGCGCCCCGGCGTGCTCGACGATCTTCGCTACGCCGAGCGGCTCGTCCCGAAACCGGGGCTGGAACGCGCCGAGGTGCTGTCCAAGCTGGGCTCGTACCTCATATTCAGCGGCGAGCTGGAGGAGGGGACGGCGCACACCGAGGAGGCGCTGCGGATCGCGCGTGAGCACGGCGAGGAGACCCTGGAGGCGGAGCTGCTGCTCAACCTCGCGCTGGGCCACTCGATCGCGGGGCGCCTCGACGTCACGATCGAACTCAACGAGACCGCGAAGGCGATCGGCGAGCGCGTCGAGTCCGGCCGCAGCGTCCTGCGCGCCATCGCCAACAACGTGGACGCGCTGAACAACATGGGCCGCTCCACCGAGGCGATCGAGCTCGCGCTCGAAGGGGAGCGGCTCGCGAGGAAGTACGGCCGCCACCGTGACCAGGGCACGTTCATCGCCAACAACCGGGCCGAGGCGCTGGAGGCGCTGGGCAGGTTCGACGAGGCCGCCCAGCTCGTCGAGCAGCTCCTCGGCGCGGACCCCACCCTGCGTACCCGCCACCACCTGCGGCGGATCCGCGGGGACGTGGCGATCGCCCGCGGCGAGACGGACGTGCTCAGAGCCGTCCTGGACGAGGTGAGCGCCTTCGGCAACGCCCCCGAGGAGTTCATGCAGGAGCTCACGGCCAACGCCCGGCTCATGATCGGCCTGCACCTGCTCAGCGGGGAGCCGCTGGCCGCGCTGGAGGTCGCCGAGCGGATCACCCTTGAGGCGCAGATCACCAGCAAGCCCATGCTGGGCTGGCGGGTGCTCGGCCTGCTCGGAGGGGTCTGCGAGACGGCCGAGGCGCTCGCGCCGGAACGGGTGGCGGCGCTGCACGCCCACGTCGAGAAGGCGAGGGAGGCGATGACCGTGGACAGTCCCGTCGCCGAGGCCTACCGGCTCGGTCTTCTCCGCGACCACGACGCCGCGGCCGCCGCCTGGGAACGGCTGGGACGTCCCTTCCTCCGGGCGAAGTCGCTGCTCCTCGGAGGGCGGACGACGGCCGGCGCCGGTGACCGCGACGGTGCCGCGTCCCGGCTGCGCGTGGCCCACCCGATCGCCGTCGCGCTCTCCGCCCGGCCGCTCGCCACCGAGATCGAGGCGCTCGCCCAGCGGATCGGGATCTCCCTCACCGAGCAGGCCGGAGACACCGGGCGGGTCAGAGGCTCCGAGCCGCCGCTCACCCCGCGCGAGCTGGAGGTGCTCCGGCTGGTCGCCCAGGGGAGGTCCAACCGCGAGGTCGCCACCGAGCTGTTCATCTCGGCGAAGACCGTGAGCGTCCATGTCTCCAACATCCTCGGCAAGCTGGGTGTCTCCACCCGTGGCGAGGCGGCCGCGGCCGCCCACCGCCTCGCCCTGATCGGCTGACCCCTCACCCGCCGCCTCTGACTCTTCACCCATAGCCTCGCCCCGATCCCCCTGCTCCACCACCGCCGAGCACACGCGACCGTACGGGCCCCGATCAGGTGAACAGCGGTTCGAGCAGCAGGATCACGCCGAAGACGGCGAAGGCCGCGGCGGCGCCGTACCGGATGATCTTCTCCGGGAGGTGCTTGCCGAGCATCCGGCCGACCACGATGGCGAGAGCGTCCGCGGCGACCATGCCCACCGTCGAGCCGATCCAGGTGCCGAACCAGCCGTACTGGGTGGCGAGGGTGATGGTCGCGAGCATCGTCTTGTCCCCCAACTCGGCGAGGAAGAAGGCGACGGTCACGGCGATGATCGCCGACCGGGTGGTGCGCTGCGCCTTCTGCGACTCCTCGTCGGTCAGCTCGTCCCCGCGCAGCGTCCACAACGCGAAGCCCAGGAAGGCGATGCCCGCGATGATCGTGATCGCCGTGGTGGGGAGAAAGTCGCCGACCAGCCCGCCCAGTGCGACGCTGAACAGGTGGACCACCGCGGTGGCCAGGGTGATTCCGGCGAGGACCGGCCACGGCTTGAACCGGGTGGCGAAGGTCATCGCCATGAGCTGACTCTTGTCGCCGAGTTCGGCGACGAAGATCACAGCAAGACTGATCCAGAACGCTTCCAACGAAGGTGCCCTTCCCGCGTACGCAGCCGGGCGGAAGGGGATGCCCGGGGAGTTTCGGGCACGTCTTCGGCCCGGCGGCATCCAGTTAATGCCTGCCAGGCCGAAGGTCTCGTCCGCCACGAAGCCGAGCCGAACCGGCCGGATCCGAGGCCCGCGCGACCGGGCGCCTCAGGCGCCAGCATGTCGATCACGCGATTGGGACTACTCCCCTTCGGGTCTTTCTAGTCAGACCATAGCAGCAGAAATCAGATGCCCATTCCCACCTCAGAGGGCCACGAGATCCGGGAGAACCCGAGAACGGCTCTGGGAACCTCAGCGGGATTTCGGGAACCGCGCCGAGAACCTGACAGAAGCTCAGGAGACTCCGAAGAGCCTCAGGGGGCGGAACTCGGGATCCCGGAGAGCCTCAGAGCCGGGTGCCGACCATCACGGGCTCGTTGACCAGGGTGACGCCGAACTTCTCCAGGACGCCGTCCCTCACCTCCCGGGCGAGGTCGAGGAGTTCCTCCGTCGAGGCCGTCAGCTCCGGATTCGTCATGGCAAGGGTGTGCTTGGTGGAGATGCGGGCCGGGCCGCGCCGGTAGCCCTTCGGGAACCCGGCGTTCTCGATCAACCACGCCGCCGGGACCTTGACCGCCCCGTCCGGCATGTCCCAGCGGGGAAACCCCGGCACCCGTGACTCAAGCTCGGCGGCCTGCGCCGCGGCGAGGACCGGGTTGGTGAAGAACGACCCCGCGCTGCGGGTGTCGGGGTCGGCGGCGTCCAGGACCATGCCCTTGCCCGCGCGCAGCTCCAGCACCGCCGCCCGAGCCTGGGCGAGCGGCACCCGCTCGCCCAGGGCGACGCCGAGCCGGGAGGCCAGCTCCCGGTAGGCGACCGGGCCGGACAGCGCGTCCCCGACCAGCTCGTAGGTGACCGCGAGCACGACGTATCGCCCCAGGTCATCCTTGAACGCGCTGTGCCGGTAGGCGAACCCGCACTCCCGCGCGGTCAGGTCCCGCACCTCGCGGGCCCGGCGGTCGTAGACGCGGACGGCGGTGATCGTCTGGGAGACGTCCTGCCCGTAGGCTCCGACGTTCTGGATCGGCGTGGACCCGACCAGCCCGGGGATGCCGGAAAGGCACTCCACACCCGACCGGCCCTCCCCCACCGCGCGCTCGACCAGGGCGTCCCAGTCCTCGCCCGCCTGCGCGGTGACCAAGTCCCCCTCGATCTCGACCCCCCGGGAGGCGACGCGCACGACCAGGCCGTCGAAGCCCGCGTCGGAGACGACCAGATTGCTGCCGCCCCCCAGCACGAGCACCGGCTCGCCCGCCCGGTCGGCCGCCGCCACCAGCTCGACGATCTCCTCGGGCGACCCCGCCTCCACGAACGCCCTGGCCGGTCCCCCCAGCCCCAGCGTCGTGTACGGCGCCAGCCGCACCCCCGCCACCCGCTCCGTCATGCGCTTCCCCACCCGCCACCCGGCCGAAATCCGCGACCAGCCTACGGGGAGCGCAGCAGCTTCAGCACCCGGTCATAGGTCCGGCGGGACTCCCTGTCGCGATATTCGGGGTCCGCGCCGTCTTCGCGGCGGTGCCGCTCCTGACGGACCGGAAGATCCTTTCCCAGGGCGACGAGCGTACCGGGCAGCCTGAGTGAGAACTCCAGGTCGGCGTTGCGGTAGTAGCGGGCGTCGGCGGGGAAACCTCCGGCGGCGAGCGCGGTGTCACGCCTGATCGCGAACAGGTGACCGAGCAGCCCCCGGACCTCGCCCGGCTCGGCCTCCAGCCACTCCTTGTCGTCCTCGCGAGGGTTCACGCCCTTCCACCCGGCCGCGGTCACATCGTCGTCCAGCGCCTTGACCAGCGGGGTGACGGCGTCGCCCTCCAGGATCACGGAGGTGTCCATCACGACGTGCACGTCCGAGGTGTCGAGACGCAACAGCTTGTCCCGGCTCTCACCCCATCCCGCGGAGCCTCCCCTCCAGTGCGGCGACTCGGCCACGTGCCAGGACTCCACCCTGCGGGGAAACTCCTCCGCCAGCTCCCCCAGGACCTCTCCCGCGCCGTCCAGGTTTCCCAGGTCGAGGGCGAGAATCCTCGCCTCCGTACGGGCGACCAGGGCGCGTACGCACTCGCGCAGCTCGTCGGGGTGGCCGTCGACGAGCAGCGCGACGGTCACCGTCGGCCGCGCCTCCTGCGGCTCCTCGGCGTTGGCCGGCGGAGCGATCGACTCGTCGAGCCGGGAGATCGACAGGCTGGCGTCCCACAGCAGCTGGGAGGAGACCATCCGCTCGGGATGGCCGCCGAGATCGTCGGTCCGGCCGACCAGTTCCGCCCCCTCGGGCCTCTGCTGGGGCGCCGCCTCGGTCTCGGCGATCCGCTCGGCGTCCAGGTCGCCGAGCCGGCCGGGGTGGTGTCCGGGATCGGCGGCCTCGGCGACCCGCCTCGGATCCGCGGAGTCTTCCCGCCCCGCGGCGTCCTTGACGTCCTCGGCGTCCCCGGCATCTCCGGCGCTACCCCGTCCCTCGGTCGTGGCGGCGTCCGGCTCCCCGGCCGAACCGTCCCGAGCCGCCCCCTCGGGCAGGGAACCCACCGTGGGCCACACCTCGAAGAAGGGAGAGGGGATGAGCTCGAAGCCGTCGGCGGTGTCCCGGACGAGCCAGCCCTCGCTTCTGATCTCGTCACGGAGCGCGTCGGCGGTGGCGTGGTCCCGCTCGGCTCGCGCCTTGGCCCGCCGCTCGGCGAGGCCGGTCACGTTAGGAGGTACTTCGCTCATGCTGGGGAGCTACCCCGCGACAGGAAGAAGATTCGGCCCCTGCCCAGGAGCATGCCGTGAACCACGGACCGAACCGTCACGAGCCGATGAGCCGCGTCCCGAACCGGCGCGGACCGCATCCGGGGAATCCCGGGCGGAGCCGCGCCGTGCCGTATGAGACCGGCCATGCAGGGCGAGACCGGCGCCCGTGAGCGGGGCGCCTACGACAGCTGGACCACCGCGCGGGCCTTGGAAAGGACCCGGGAGTCGTTGGACTTCGCGGTCAGGGCGACCACCACGCGCTTGTCCTCAAGCTTCTCCTCGATGAGCCCGCTCACCGTGATGACGGCACCCTGCTCGTCGTCGGGGACGACCACCATCGAGGAGAAGCGCACCCCGTAGTCGACGACCGCGCCGGGGTCGCCCGCCCAGTCGGTGACGAACCGGCCGCCCTGCGCCATGGTGAACATGCCGTGCGCGATGACGTCGGGGAGCCCGACGGTCTTGGCGAAGCGCTCGTTCCAGTGGATGGGGTTGAAGTCGCCCGAGGCCCCGGCGTACATCACCAGGCTGGCGCGGCGCACCGTGTATTCGGCGGGCGGGATCTGCTGCCCCGCCTCGACCTCGTCGTACTTGACCGTCGCGGCCATGTCAGCCCGCCCCTCCACGCTCGACGATGGTGTTGTAGGTCGTGCACACGGGCTCACCGTCGACGGTGCTGACGTCGCTCTTGACGGTGATCAGCTCGTTGCGGCCGACGCTGCGGATGTCGGTCACGGTGGAGACGCTCACCAGCTCGTCCCCGGCGTGGATCGGCCGCCGGTACTCGAAGCGCTGCTCGCCGTGGACCACCATGGCGAGGTTCAGGCCGAGCTCGGGGTCGGTCAGGATCGTCCCTCCGACCAGGCTGAACACGATGGGGAAGGTCGGCGGCGCGATCACGTCGGGGTGCCCGGCGGCCTGGGCCGCCTCCCTGTCCCGGTAGATCGGGTTGTCGTCCCCGATCGCCGTCGCGAACTCTTTGATCTTCACGCGACTGACCTCGTACGGCGAGGAGGGCGCGGACGCCCGCCCGACGAAGTCACGGTTCAGAGCCATCGTGCTCCTTTGCGGATACCGAACTGCTGGGGCCAACACCGGCGGGTTGCCGCGATGAGACCGGTCCGGAGACCGGAGTGGAACCGAGACACTAACAGAACAAGATTCCAAAGCATGCCCTCGGGGGCCGCCTGGACCCCGGGTGACCACCTGGAAGTGTGCCACCGGCAAACCTAGCCCGGCTCGCCCTCCCGCCGTCTCTCTTCCGTGGTCAACGCCCGTGCGAGAAAACTGTACGGATACGACAAACCGGCGCCTCGTTGGAGGACGCCGGTTTTCGTGGAGTGTGTGCGTGCCGATGAAGCACTCATCTCCCGCCTACGGCGGAAGGCTTCGCGCAGACTAGCGAGTCTCGCGGTGCGCCTGGTGCGTCTTGCAGTTGGGGCAGTACTTCTTCAGCTCAAGCCGATCCGGGTCGTTACGCCGGTTCTTCCGCGTGATGTAGTTGCGGTGCTTGCACTCCTGGCAGGCCAGCGTGATCTTCGGCCTAACGTCGGTGGCAGCCACTTGGGAGTGCCTTTCTACGTTCTGGACAGTGGACAACCCACGACAGGACTTCTCTGGTGGGAGAAGCCCCTGTGGGTAGTAGCGGAGGCCGGACTTGAACCGGCGACACAACGATTATGAGCCGTTTGCTCTGCCTGGCTGAGCTACTCCGCCTTGAGGCCGACGAAATCGACCGACCCCGCAAGGATACCCGACCCGCAGAGTGCCTGCGTACTTGTGCAGGTCAGGGCGATCTCTTCTGGGTTGCCCCAGTATGCCCGCTCGCGTGTCAGGAACCTTGAGTGTTTTCTGGCTCGCCTTTGCGCCTGCTTTAAGGCCAACCAAGCCGAAAGCCCTAACCGGAAGGTTAGGGCCTTTAGGCTGTTGAGCCCCTTTACGGAATCGAACCGTAGACCTTCTCCTTACCATGGAGACGCTCTGCCGACTGAGCTAAAGGGGCCTGTCCGTGTCGCTCTCGCTTGCGGACAGGTGTAACCATACACGGCTCCGCAGCGGGATGCGAAATCAATAGAGGTCCGTCCGGACCACCACACGCTCCCCGCGACGAACCCCGCCCGACCTTCGGCCCACCCCCTCGAATCCCGCCCGGGAACCCGGGGAAACGGGCGTGCCGGAAGGCCACGGTTCGCCACCAAGTGACTACCAAGTAGCCCATAAGAGGACCGTCGCATCGTGGTCGGGTAAGCAGCCCGCACCGACCGAGGAGCCCTCGACATGACCCCGGAACTTCTGGGATTCCAGATCACCCACCGCGCGATGCGCGGTGACGTCCGCCGCCTCGCCACGCTCGCCACCCAGCTGGCCGAGGGCCGGCAGTCGGCCGACCAGACCCGTGCCCGCGCCATCGCCGATTTCATCACGACACTGAACCGGGGCATCCACCACCACCACACGATGGAGGACAAGGTGCTCTGGCCCGTCCTCGAACGGTCCGCCGGAGCCGAGGTGGACCTGCGCGACCTGAGCGACGACCACGCCGACCTCGACCCGCTGCTGGCCGAGATCGAGGGCCAGGCCGCCGCGTTCGCCTCGACCGGCGACGCCTCCGCGCTCGCCAAGTCCCTCACCCGGCTCGCCGACATGCTCGACGAGCACATCACGGAGGAGGAGCGGCTGCTCTTCCCGATCATCAGGAAGTACGTGTCCGTCGCAGACTGGCACCGGGTCGAGACGGAGGTCCGCAAGGGCGGGAACGTCAGGATCGACCTGCCGAGGATGGAGCAGTACGCCGAGCCCGACGAGATGGCCCGGCTGCGCAAGCTCGCAGGTCCCCCGCTGACGGTGATGCTCTCCCTGTTCCGGCGGGGCCACCGGCGGCGGCAGCGGCTGATCTTCGGCCCTCTCGCCGTCTCCTGACCCGGATCCTCACCCCGGATCCTCACCGCACCTCCTCGTCCCGGCCCCT
The DNA here is from genome assembly GCF_040635605.1 of Streptosporangium sp. NPDC006930. Lineage (NCBI taxonomy): Bacteria > Bacillati > Actinomycetota > Actinomycetes > Streptosporangiales > Streptosporangiaceae > Streptosporangium > Streptosporangium sp. NPDC006930. Next base: position 654,157 of record NZ_JBEYID010000002.1, read on the forward strand.
CGGCGCGTCTCCTTGATCCGGATTCTCACCGCCCAAGCGCCTCGGCGGCCCTGCGCGCCCAGTGCGGTGATCCGACCCTCTCCGCGACGGCCACCGCCCGCTCGTGGTGTGCGGTCGCGTCCCGGCCGAGGAAGACGGCCAGGTCGCCCAGGATCTGGGCGACCGGCCCGAGGGTGATCGATCCCGAGTGCATCCCGGCCGGCTCACCGTCCCAGGGCAGCAGGACCTCGTAGCAGTGCTCGGCCGCCCACCGGTCGCCCAGCGCGATCGCGTTCTCCCCGCGCAGGCCCTGCCAGAGGAGCCAGTAGTAGTCCAGGCGGGGCTCCTGGTCGGGCTGCCAGTACGTCCGCGCCTCCGCGACGCGCCCTTCGGCGGCCAGTGCCCTGACCAGGATGTCCGACATCCCCTCGGGAACGAGCGCATGCAGCGCCAGCAGCTCGGGGATGTCCTGCGGCAGGCCGCCCGCCAGCCGCGCCGCGAACCGGCCGATGGGCCCGATGATGTGGGCGTTCGCCCCTCCGGCGGCCATCATGCGGTCGGCGATGGCCAGGTAGGACCGCTCCGCGCCCTCGAAGTCACCCTTGATCAGCAGGATCAGCGTGTCGAGCATGGACAGCACACCCAGCGCGAGACCGAGCTGGCCGGTGGTGGAGTGCTCCAGGGCGCGGTCCGCGTGGTGCCTGGCGGCCGCGAGGTCGCAGCGGCCCAGGCTGACCATGAACAGGGCGTGGTGTCCCTGCATCGCGTACCCGGGCAGTCCCGCGCGGTCGCCGAGCTCGACCAGCTCACGGGCCACGACCTCCAGCTCGTCGCGGCGGTCGGGGGTCAGCAGCACGAAGTAACGGGCGTTGAGCGCCAGGCAGACGAGGTCCGTACGCCCCAGTCGTCTGGCGATCTCGACCGCCTCGGCGCTGTAGGCCCGGCAGCGCTCGTCGTCGTGCCCCTCCAGCTCGAAGACGAGCGTGGCCAGCAGCCGGCAGCGGGTCTCGTCGTCGGCGCCGTCCAGCGCCTCCACCAGCGCGTCGACGAGCGGCTGGTCCACGTGGCGGCCCGGCTGGATCGACCAGGTCACCGGCGCGTCGTACGCGGTCAACGCCCGGTTCAGACCGCCGCCCAGCCGCCGCGCGAGGGCGACGGCCCGCTCGCGGTTCTCCCTGGCGGCCAGTACGTCGCCCTCGTGCGCCTGTACGGCCACCAGCGAGCAGAGCAGGTCGAGCCGGAGCGCGTCGTCGTCGACGTGCTCCAGCGCTCCCCGGTAGAACGCCCCCGCCTCCCGATAGGAGTGCATCCCCCTCGCCTGCTCGGCCGCCGCCCTGGCGTAGGGCACCGCCCGCCCCGCCGAGGCCGGGGTGGCCGCGGCGAGCGCGTGGTGGCCCAGCGCGGTGACCTCCCCCGGTCTGACCCGCTCCAGCGCGCCGACGACCCTGCCGTGCAGCCGGGTACGGCGCAGTACGGGCGTGTCCTCGTAGAGGGTCTCCCTGACGAGCACGTGGGCGAAGCGCACCCGTCCGGGGGCGGGCTCGGTCAGCAGCCCGGTCACCACGCCCGCCTCCAGCGCTTCGAGGGCGGCGTCCTCCTCGGCGCCCTCCAGGGTGAGCAGCACGTCGACGTCGACGTCCCTCCCGACGACGGCCGCGTCCCGCAGGATCCGCTGGGCCGTCGCGGGCAACCTGGCGATCCTGCGACGGATCAGGTCGCGCACGCCCGGGGGCAGCGCGCGGGCGGCCGAGGTACCGTCCGTGGTGATCAGCCGCGCGGTCTCGCAGACGAACAGCGGGTTGCCGCCGGTCCGCTCGGCCACGGTCCGCGCGGTCACCGCGTCCACCTCCCGCCCCGAGCGCTCGCGCAGCAGCAGTGCCACGTCCTCGTCGCCGAGCCCGCCCAGGTCGATCCTGTGGGTGTCACGCCCGGCCAGGGCCGCCCAGGTCGCCCCCAGGTGCTCGACGGCCTCGGTGGGCCGGTAGGTCGCGACGATCAAGATGTCCGCCTCCGCGCCCCCCGTGGCGAGGTGGCGCAGAAGCTGGAGCGTCTCGCTGTCGGCCCGGTGCACGTCCTCCATGACCACCAGCAGCCGGGTGCCGCGCCCGACGGCCCGGGAGAGGTAGTCCCCCACCGCACGAGCCAGCAGGAACGGTCCCGCGGGCGGGGCGTCGTCGTCCAGCAGCGGTGCCAGCCGGACCGCCAGATCACTCTCCGGCGGCCGTTCCGCGGCCAGGGCGCGCAGCACCTCGCTCCACGCCCACGCGGGTGGCGCCCCACCGTCGGTCTCCGGGCACTGCCCGGTCGCGGTCAGCCAGCCGCGCTCCGCGAGCCGCCGGGCGAACGCGGTGGCCAGGGTGCTCTTACCCGCTCCCGGATCGCCGCCCAGCCACACCGTGCGCACCCCGCCCCCTCGCGCGACCGTTTCCAACGCCGCCAGTTCCTCGGTACGGCCCACAAGACTGGAAACGGGGTCGTCGAGGTCGTCGAGGGCGCCGAGGGCGCCGAGGGCAAGGTCTTCTCCCCCGTCACGGCCCCTGTCGTGCTCCTGGCCCCTGTCCCCGTCCCGGCCTCGGTCGAACTCCCGATCCCGGTCGTGGTTCGGGTCGCGATCATGCCCCGCCAGGTCCGGCCCCGGCCGTCCCCGACCACCCTGACCCGGCCCCCTCACCCCGTTCCCCGCGGCATCCGAGAGCGGCGTCCGTACGCGGACGGGCGCCTTCGTCCGGTTCAGGGAGTCGGCGTGGGCCAGGATGTCGGCCTCCACCGCGCGCAGCGCGGGGCCCGGGTCGATTCCCAGCTCGTCGGCGAGGGTCTCGCGTGCCCTCCTGATCGCGCCCAGGGCGTCGGCCTGCCGCCCTGCCCGGTAGTAGGCGAGGGCGAGCAGCCGTACCGCGTTCTCCCTGAGCGGGTGGGCGCGGACGTGCCGCTCAAGCTCGACCTCCGCGTTGCGACCGAGCGCCAGCAGCGCCTCCGCCCTGTGCTCCACGGCGACGAGCCGCAGCTCTTCGAGCCGCGCGGCCTCGGGCTCCGCCCACTCGTCGCCGACGAACTCCCCGTACGCGGGTCCCTGCCAGAACCCGAGCGCCCGGTCCACCGTCTCCAGTGCCCGTGCCCCGTCCCCCTCGGCGAGCGCGGCCCCGGCGGCCTCGACCAGGCGGGGGAAGAGCCAGGCGTCCACCTGATCGGGATCCAGCCGCAGGCGGTAGCCCGGTACGGCGCTGACCAGCACCGTGGCGGGCGTGCGCGGCAGCCGTCCGGGTTCGAGCACCCGCCGCAGGTTGGACACGTAGACCTGGAGCGCGGCCAGCGCCTTCGGCGGCGGTTGCCCGCGCCACAGGTCATCGATGAAACGATCGGTGGAGACCACGTGCCCGCCCGCCGCGACGAGCCTGGCCACCACGGCCCGCTGCCGGGAGGTGCCGAGGTCCACCGTACGGCCGTTGATCTCCGCCTGGAGCGGACCAAGAACACGCAACATAACAAAAGGCAGGGTATGCGCCCTTCGGCTGCTTTTGGCAAGCCCCGAGCCCTTCCTCGCCTTGGACGAACACCGAACACTCAGCCTTCTGACGAACACCGGGGAGCACGATGTCGCAGGACCGCCGCAGGGACACGATCCGGGCGCTCGACGAGAGCGACCGGCCACACCTGTACTGGCACGGGGTGGACGGCGACGGCCACGTGTGGCTGTTCGAGACCGTCATCGACAGCGGCGGGGAGTACTGGCCCGTGAGACACGCCGAGCTTGGCTCGGACGGCATCGCCCGCACATACTCATGGCGCCACATCGAGGACGAGCACGGCTTCCTGGCCGAAGGGCCGATCTATCCCGGCGACTTCGGCCTGAACGCCCTGACCTCCCAGGAGTTCGACACCCTGTGGGCCGCGATCGGCGGATGAGATCCCCCGCGGTGACGGTCGCGCCTCCCGGCTCACCCGGTCGGAGCCGCCGCCGAGGTCTTGGCCAGAAGCCCCCTCACCCGCGGCACGACCTCCTCGCCGTAGAGGCGGATCGTGTTCATCAGCTTCTCGTGCGCGAGCGTCCCCGAGCTGTACTTGAGCTCGAAACGGTTGACGCCGAGCGTGCTCACGGTCTTCGCGATCTTCGCGGCCACCGTCTCGGGCGATCCGACGTAGAGCGAGCCCTCATCGGCCTCCGTCTCGAAACCGTCCCGGGTCGTGGGACCCCAGCCGCGCTCACGGCCGATGCGGTCGTGCAGCGCCCGATAGTGCGGCCAGAGTTCTTCGCGGGCCTGCCGGTCGGTCTCGGCGATGTGGCCCGGCGAGTGCACACCGACCGGCAACCGCTCAACCTCCAACTGGGCGAGGGCGCGGTGGTACAGGTCGACGTACGGCGCGAAACGCGCCGGCGCACCGCCGATGATCGCGAGCATGAGCGGCATCCGGTAACTCGCCGCGCGCACCACGGACTGGGGGCTGCCGCCGACGCCGATCCAGGTGCGCAGCCGGCCGGACTCCGTCTTCGGATACACGTGCTGGTCCTTCAGCCCGGCACGGAGCCGGCCCTGCCACGTGACGGGGCCCTCCTCCAGGAGATGGGAGAGCAGGTCGAGCTTCTCCTCGAACAACTCCTCGTACTGGGCCAGGTCGAAACCGAACAGCGGAAACGACTCCGTGAACGAGCCACGGCCGAGAATGATCTCCGCGCGGCCCTGGGACACCGCGTCCAGGGTCGCGAACTTCTCGAAGACCCGTACCGGGTCATCCGAGCTGAGCACGGTCACCGCGGTGCCGAGGCGGATGCGTTCGGTGCGACCGGCGATCGTCGCCAGCACGATCTCCGGCGCCGAGATCGCGAAGTCGTCCCGGTGGTGCTCCCCGACGCCGATGGCGTCGATCCCCACGCTGTCGGCGAGCACCGCCTCCTCGACGACGTTGCGGATCACCTGCGCGTACGGCAGCCGGCTTCCGTCCGCGTCGGCGGTGACGTCCCCGAACGTGTCGATCGCGAACTCAAGCGGTGCGACCATGATCCCTCTTTCCCAACGGTTTCCCAACCACCTCTCAAGGCTCTCACCGGCACGGGCAGTAGACGAAACCACGGCACCGGGGTGAGAATTCCGGCACGCCCGCCCTGCCCCTGACCTGGCACTTCGCACTCCGGCGCCGTGGCGGGAACTTTCTTTCGCCGAATGTCGGCCAGAATGTCGAGAACACGGTCGCCTGCTTCTACCTGTGGGTGAGAGCGTCGAGGAGGACGCTCGAACGTGAGGAGCGATGGCATGAAGTACATGATGTTGATGCAGTTCAGCGGGCAGATGCAGGACGCGGTGCCGCCGATCGACACCTGGCCCGTCGAAGACGTACAGGCCCACATCCAGTTCATGCACGACACGAACAGGAAGCTCGTCGAGGCCGGGGAGTTCGTGGACGCCCAGGGGCTCGCGGCCCCCGACCAGGCCAAGATCGTACGGGCCGGGGAGGGCGGCGCGGCCGTCATCACGGACGGCCCGTTCCCCGAGACGAAGGAGTTCCTGGTCGGTTACTGGATCGTCGACTGCGAAAGCCCCGAGCGGGCGATCGACCTCGCCGCCTACGTCTCGGCGGCCCCCGGCCCCGGCGGCAAGCCGCTGAACATGCCGATAGAGCTGCGCCAGGTGATGTCGGCCCCTCCCTCCGAGGAGCTGTGACCGCTGGACAGCCCGGTCCCCGAAGGACTGTGACCACCGGACAGCCCGGCCTCCAAGGGGTTGTGACCGTTGGATAGCCCTGCCGTCGACGACCTGCTGCGCCCGCTGGTGCCGCAGGTCGTCGGCGTGCTCACCCGGCGGTTCGGAGACTTCGCCGCCGCCGAGGACGCGGTCCAGGAGGCGCTGATCGACGCCGCGGCCCAGTGGCCGGAAGAGGGCGTCCCCGCCAACCCGCGCGGATGGCTCATCCAGGTCGCGTACCGCCGGATGACCGAGCAGGTACGCAACGAGCAGGCGCGGCGCCGCCGGGAGGAGCTGGTCGCCACCCGGGAGTCCTCCGACCGGCGGACCGCTCCGTCGGCGGACGACGCGTACGAGACGGACCGGGACGACACGCTCACCACCCTGTTCCTGTGCTGCCACCCGGCGCTCACCCCGGCGTCGGCGATCGCCCTCACCCTGCGGTCCGTGGGCGGCCTGACCACGGCCGAGATCGCCAGGGCGTTCATGGTGCCCGAGTCGACCATGGCGCAGCGGATCAGCCGGGCCAAGCAGCGCATCAAGGCCTCGGGGATCCCGTTCCGCATGCCGGCTTCCCAGGAAAGGGCGCGACGGCTCGGCTCGGTGCTGCACGTGCTCTACCTCGTCTTCAACGAGGGCTACGCCAGCAGCGCCGGCCCCGACCTGCAGCGCGTTGAGCTGTCGCGCGAGGCGATCCGGCTCACCAGGATGGCCCACGACCTGCTCCCCGACGACTGCGAGGTGGCCGGGCTCCTCGCGCTGATGCTGCTCACCGACGCCCGGCGTCCCGCCCGTACCGACCCCGGCGGCACCCCGATCCCTCTCGCGGAGCAGGACAGGAGCCTGTGGAACGGCGCCGCCGTCGCCGAGGGCGTCGCGCTCATCACCGCCACCCTGGCCAGGGGCGCGGTCGGCCCCTACCAGCTCCAGGCGGCGATCGCCGCGGTCCACGACGAGGCGGCGACGGCCGAGGAGACCGACTGGCCGCAGATCCTGGCACTGTACGGCCTGCTGGAACGCATGTCCGACAACCCCATGGTCTCCCTCAACCGCGCGGTCGCCGCCGCCATGGCGCACGGCCCAGAAATCGGCCTCGACATGCTCAGGACACTCGGCGCCGACGACCGCCTGGCCGACCACCACCGCTTCTACACGGCACGGGCCCACCTCCTGGAGATGGCCGGTGACCGGCGGGCGGCCCTCGACGACTACCGCGCGGCGGCGAGTCGCACCACGAGCGCCCCGGAACGCGACTACCTCACCACCCGCGCCGCCAGACTCACCACCCCGGAGCAGCCCATGACGTGAGACCGGGGGTCACAGCGCCCCGGGAGGACCCGGGAGGACGATTTCGAAGAAGCCCTGCGCTCTGTACGTGGCGAGCTTCCTGGCCTTGCCGGTCCTGACGTTCACCGCGTAGGCGGTCATGGTCCTGTACGGCGGGTCGATCACCGCAGGCTCGTCGTCCGGCACCTCGGACAGCGGCCTGCACCGTACGGACCCGGTTAGAACCGTGACCTCCTCTGCGCTGAGCCAGGTGCGCAGCGAGATCTGGGAGACATCGGAGGGCAGGCCGCTGATCACGGTCTTCTTCCGCTTCTTGCCGGTGAGCGTGTCCATCAGAGTGAGGTCGCCATGACGGCATGGCTTCTCGACGGTACCGCGGTTCTCGATCACCGCGACGGTCTTCCCGTCGGGGGCGAGCGGGCTGAAGATGTAGTCCACCGGCAGGATGACCAATGTGGAGTCGCCCTTCGAAGAGCTCGGCCACAGGTTCGAGATCGTCCGTAGCTGTGATCTGGGCGAGTACTCCGCGAGCGTGATGGTGGCGCCGTCCCCTGACAGGCCGATGGGGACCCAGCGGTTCGGCAACTCGCGGACGACGCCGTCACGCATATCGATGAGCAGCGCGGGATCCTTGAACTCCGGGGCCTTGCTGAACGCCACGAACCGCCCGTCATCCGACAGCATCAAACGCGAGATGGTTCCCAGCCAGGCCGTCGGCACCTTGCTCGCAGCCGTCGTCTTCTGGCCCGAGGCCAGATCGCGGACCTGGAAGGTGCCTTCCTCGGCGCTGTAGTAGGCGATCTTCCGACCGTCCCGGCTGATCGCCAGAGGGCTGTCGCGCAGGCCGGTGCGGCCGGGGGCGAGGCTGGGCAGCGCCTCCTGCACGTGGTAGGTCTTGCCGCTCCGGGTGACCACCCGCCAGCCTCCGTCCCGGCAATCCGACGGCTTCTTCCCGGTGGCCGGTTCGCAGAAGGTCTTGTACGCGTGGCTCAGTGGTCCCACCCCCCGCGCGGGCAGGTCACCCTTGGAGGCGATCTCCTGTGGCTCGTCAGGCAGCAGCCGGATGGTGGCCGTCGTACCGAGAGCGATGCCCACGACCGTGGCCGCCGCGAGGAGCGAGATCACCGTACGCCGCCTGCGCTCACGCATCGCGATCGTGCGTTCTGCCAGGTCCACCTGTGGAGACTCTTCGGCCAGGTCGACGAGCACGTTCCGCAGCCAGGTCATCGGTAGGCCTCCTCGGTTTCCAGGTCGGCGAGCTTGGGCGCCAGGTCGGGCGCGAGTTCGCGTAAGCGGGCCAGCGCGTAGTGGGCCTGACTCTTCACCGTTCCGATCGAGCAGTTCAGCAGTTCGGCTGTCTCACGTTCGGTCCTGTCCTCGTAGTAGCGCAGTACGATCACCGCCCGCTGCCGGGGTGGCAGCCGCATGAGAGCCTGACGCATGACGAGCCGCACGATGGTGGAGTCCTCGCCCGAGTAGGGCCGGTCAGGTGGGTCGGCGGTCGGGAACTCGCTCCTGACCGGGCGCCGCCGCCACGAGATGTACTGGTTCAGCAGCGCCTTACGCGCGTACGCGTCGGGGCGTTCGACGCGCGACAGCCTGGACCAGCGTCCGAGCACCTTGAGCAGGACACTCTGCAGCAGGTCCTCGGCCTGGTGGGCGTCTCCCGTGAGCAGGTAGGCGGTACGCATCAGCGCCTGCTGATGGTCGGCGACGAACCCGCGGAAGCTGTCATTGCGGTCCAAGGCGACTCCTCTCAACCGTTACCGACGCCGGTGACACGTCGAAAGGTTCGGTCCCGCCTGGATGTGGCTTCGGGTCGCCTCCGAGCGTGTCGCCGTGGTCATGACGGTCTGAAATGGCTGAGGTGCCCCGGAGGTTGACGTCTGGGCCGCCGCCCGCCCCGATCTCGCCGTCTCGCTGCTGCGCTACGGCCCTCACCGGGATCCCCGTTGCCGTCGCGATCACGGGATCGGGGAATGCGCTCCGCGGGGACGGCGGTATCGAGCCGCTGACCTATGACGTAGCCGGGCGCCCGGGTTTCTAGGGCCGCACCGAAGACTCGGCTCCCCCGCCGACCTCCCGCGCGACATGCTCCAGCCGGTCTCGGTAGCCCTCCCACCATCCCTGGTCACCCAGTGCCATGGCATCGCTGTTCTTACTCAGTCCGACGGCTCCGTCGATGATCTCCCGGACGATGTCGGCGTGTCCGGCGTGGCGGTTCGTCTCGGCGATCATGTGTATCAGGATCCGGTGCAGTGTCACCTGACTCCGGTCATCCGGCCACCACGGCACCCGGCCGATCGCGTCCAGCGTCAGTGCCTCGATCGTCGCGTCCGAGTGCGTCCACACGCGGTGATACAGCCCGACGATCTCTTCGCGCGATTCATCGGCGGTCGCCCACATGTCCGCGTTGGGTTCGGCTCCGTCTTCGAACCAGGGAAGTGGCTCCGCGGACGGCCGTCCGAAAGTCTCGCCGAAGTATCCGAGTTCAACGCTGGCCACATGTTTGACCAGTCCCAGCAGGTTCGTACCGGTCGGCGTCAGCGGGCGGCGGATGTCGTACTCCGAGAGCCCGTCGAGCTTCCACAGCAGGGCTTCTCGGGCGGTCCGCAGATAGCGGTGGAGGTCCGACTTCATCCCCGATTCCGTCATAGCGAACATCCTTCCACTCCGGCGCTGACAGCAGCCCGGGGCGCCCCGACATTTCCGGACAGGCCCCTGTCACCTCGCCGTCCTGGGCCACGCCGTACCTGTGCGCCCCGCTCTCCCCGTCGACCGGGGCTCCGCCGCCCGTACGTCAGGGACGGGTCAGCCTGACGGAGAGAAAAGACGGCGTCCGGTGCAGTTTGTCGTAGGTGGCCTCGTCGATCTCTCGCAGGCCGGGTACCGGGCGCGGCTCGACGAGCCGTTCCAGGACGAATCCGGCGGCCAGCAGCTCACTCAGGAACGTCTCCAGCGGCATGCGCTGGTAGCGGATGGAGAACGAGCTTCCTTTGAGGGGAAGCTCGACCCAGTCGTCGGCGTAGTACGAGCCGCCGAAGTGGCGCCAGTCGGCCGTCGGATGGGTCGTCGAGACCAGCAGCCATCCGCCGGGCCGCAGCACGCGGCGCAACTCACCCAGCAGCTGCGCGCGACGAGTGATGTGGTGGAAAACCAGCGCGCACACGGCGCCGTCGAACGACGCGTCGTCGGCGAAGCCCAGCGGCTCCTCCAGGTCGTGCAGCCGCAGCTCGGCCCGCTCGCCCACCCGTGCCCGCGCGTGCTCCAGCAGCGTGGCGCTGCCGTCGACACCGACCACCTCGGCGCCCCGCGCCAGCAGGTCGGCGGCGTAGTGCCCGCCTCCGCAGCCGACGTCGAGGACCCTCGCACCGGCGACGTCACCCGCGAGTTCCAGCATCGCGGGCCGATCGGTGTAGGCGTTGTATGGGCTGATGTCGGCGTGCCCGGCGAAGTAGTCACCGAGCGCGTCGTGGTACGCGGTCTGCTGAGGCATCGACACATCATGGCGACGACGGCCGTTCATCCGCGAACGAATTTCCATCGTCGTGGCGGTGATCCGGGCGACACGAAGTCGGCGTCGACAGCCCTCGTCCCCAAGCTCACATCCCATCTATAGTAACCTGTAAAAACGCTATAACAGTTATTCGCATTCGGAGGTACGCACCAGGAAAGGCTCACGTACGTCAAGCCTTCAACACCAGTCGGAGGATTCGAGATGACCACCCGTAGCGATCGGAAAGCGTCCGGCCCCCTCACCGTCAAAGAGCTGTCCAAGAAGACCTGGAGCGATTTCGAGACGGTTCTCGGGAGCAACGGAGGTGCCCGCGGGTGCTGGTGCATGCACTGGCGGCTGTCCATCGCGGAGTGGACGGAAGGAAAGGGCGAGGGGAACAAGAAGGCGATGAGTCGTCTCGCCCAGGGTGACCCGGCCCCCGGTGTGGTCGTCTACGAAAACGACACGCCGGTGGCATGGTGCTCGCTCGGGCCGCGTTCGTCGTTCCCGCGACTGGAGCGCTCGCCGCTCCTCGCGAGCGTCGACGACGAGCCGGTCTGCGCGATCGCGTGCGTCTACGTGCAGAAGAAGCATCGTGGCTCCGGGCTGCTGCCGGCCGTTCTGGATGCCGTCTGCGACTACGCGGCCTCCGCGGGTTACGAGGTCGCCGAGGGCTATCCGGTCGAGCCTCGCGAAGGGAGGCGCGCGGGTGCGGACACGGCGATGACGGGAATAGCGAGCGCCTTCCTCGACGCCGGATTCTCCGAGGTGGCCCGCCCCCGCGACGATCGGCCGATCATGCGGCGGAAGCTGGGGTGACGCCCCGCATGATCGGTCGACCGGTGAATCCCTCTCCTGCGTCCAGCGGAGCAGGACGCACGCCCGCGTCACGACCTACCGGCACGTCACCGCCCTCTGCCACCGGCCGGTAGGACGGTGGCACGCGCTCGCGTCACGACACCGGCACGTCACCGCTCCCCGGCCCTACCCGCAGGTGAGGCGGTGGCGCGCGAGTTCGTCGTAGAACGGTTGGTGATACTCGGCGACGCGGCGCAGGTGCTCGTTGGTGTCGGGCGTCTCACGCCGCTCGGGCGCCTTGGCCACGAGCCCGCTGCTCTCGGCCACCTCCGCGTGCCACCGGTTCGTGCGCTGCCAGTTCGCCTGCTGACCGGGGTCCCAGCACATCGCCTCGGGCATGAACTCCAGCCCGACCCGCTCGCAGTACGCCCGGACCGTCGCCTCCGGACTGGCCACCAGGTCGTCGCCGTCGATCACCAGGGGGATCTCACCGGTCGCCGACCGCACGGCGTCGAAGATGGCGTACAGGTATTCGAATCCGTACTCCTCCAGGGTGGCCTCGGGGTTGATGGCGTAGTGCGAGGAGATCGCGCTCCGCGGTTCCCTGATCATGAAGGTGTTGATCACGTCGCCGAACAGGCGCTCGTCCTCGAACAGCGGGGTGTAGGTGTAGTCGGAGGTGTCCTTGGCGAACACCCGCCGCCCCTCGGCGTTCACCTCGAGCATCGCGTCGAGCAGCTCGATCGCCGACGTGGCGCGCCTGCCCGCGAACTCGAAGTGGCCGTCCGACTGGAGGTACGAGAACGGCTCGTGGGCCACTTCAAGGTCGCCGCGTTCGAGCATGATGCGCAGGAACGCCGTGGACCGGGATCGAGGCACGGCCCACAACACGATGGGCTTCGACGCGGCGCTCATTGCGACCACGCGGTGGGCCGGCGGTCCCAGCGGTGTTCACGCAACCGCGCCATCAGTTCCTCACCCAGGGGTTCGGCGTCGCCGGCGGCGATGTTGGCCCGTACGTGGGCGGGCTTGCGCATGCCGGGGATGACGGTGGTGACGTCGGGGTTCTGCAGGATGAAGCGCAGGGCGAGCTCGGGCATGGTCATGCCCTCGGGCACGATCCGCGCCAGCCGTTCGGCGCGCTCCACACTCGCGGCGAGGTTCTCCGGTACGAAGTAGGTGTTGCGCCAGTCGCCTTCCGGCCAGCGGGTGTCGCGGGTGAGGGTGCCGGTGAGCGTGCCCTCGTCGAAGGGCACCCGCGCGATCACCGCCACGTCCAGCTCACGGCATGCCGGGAAGAGTTCGTCTTCCGGGGCCTGATCGAAGATGTTGTAGATGACCTGTACCGCGTCGATCAGCCCGGTCTTCAGGGTCTCCAGTACGTTCCAGGGTTCCCAGCGGTTGACGCTGATCCCGACGCCTTTGATCAGCCCGCGTTCCTTCATCTCGATGACGGCTTCCTGCCAGGCCGCGTCGTGTGCCCAGGCGTCCTCCCAGACATGGAACTGGAACAGGTCGACGGACGGGGTGCCCAGCCCTTCGAGGCTGCGGTGCAGACACTCCCAGAGATAATCCGGTGGATACACGTCGGACAGCTTGGAGTCCCGGGTGGACGGCCACTCGCGATTCTTCGGCGGGGGCTTGGTCGCGATGCGGAGGCGGCGCTCCGGGTGCCTCCTCACCAACTCCCCGAGCATCCTCTCGCTTTCCCCGCGGCCGTAGATCCAGGCGGTGTCGAAGAAGTCGCACCCGAGCCGCACGGCCTCGTCCAACGCGGTGTCGCCCGTCTCGCCGTCGGCACCGGTCCATCCGCCCTCACCTCCGGCTATGCCCCACATTCCGTAGCCGACGTCGCCGACCATCCAGCCCAGTCGACCGAATCGACGCTCACGCATCGCCTCCTCCTTTCATCCAGACGGCTCGTTCAGACAGCTCATTCAGATGGCTCGTTCAGACGGCTCGTTCAGACGGCGACCACCTCGCTCCAGCGGTTGCCGCCCGAGCCGAACCGTGTCTGCTGCACCACGTGACCGGCCGCCTTCATCCGCTCGACCCTGACGACGCCGCGGTGGACGGAGAGGGTCACGCTGCCGCCGAGCTCGCCGACGAGCCGGTCGATCGCGTCCCGCGCCGCGTACGCGGCGGGGTCGAGCCACCGTGCCTCGTACAGCGCGGCGCCCAGAACGCCCGCCAGCCGGTCGTAGAGTTCGCGGCCGGCCGCGTCGAGGCCGGCCTGCAGGACGCGGGTCCACGCGCGTTCGAGCAACTCCAGGCCGGGCGCCTCGTAGACGCCCCGGCAGACCGTGCCGATGATGCGCCGTTCGACCACGTCACGAAGCCAGACGCCGTGCCGTGACCCGATCTCGTTGGCCCGCGTCATCCACTGGACCGGGTCGGGTCCGCTGCCGTCGACGTCGACGACGCGTCCTTCGTGGAAGACGACGGTGACGGTCTCGGGCTCGGCGGAGGTCTCCCCCGGCCACCGGCTCCACCGCGGCCGAAGGCGGGTGACCGGCGTTTCCAGGTCTTCCAGCTCGGCCGACTCGTGCGAGATGCCGGCGAGGTTGGCGTCGGTGGACCGGTCGGCTCCGCTGCCATGGTCGAGGTGCAGCCCGTGCTCGGTGACCGCCGCGAGCATCGCGTCGCGATCGGGGAACCTCTCCAGCGCCCGCGGGCTCGTCCACGGCTCGACGACGGACATCTCCGGGGCGACCTGGGTGCCGTAGCGCGCGAACCGGCGCTGGTCGTTGCCGCCGCCGACACAGCCGTGGACGAACGTCCGGAATCCGTCCGCCCGCATCCTCGGCAGGACCTCGTTGACGAGCACGAAGCGGGACGCGCCGGTCGTATTCCAGTAGCCGCCGTCGTGACGGGCGCTGTAGCGCAGCAGGTCCGACGCCATGGAGGCCATCGGTGATCGTAAATCCATAACGACGACCTCGTCCCCGAAACTTCGCAGAGAAGAAACGAGTGCGTCCATATTCGTGATATCTGATTGACCGATATCGGCGAGATAGTGCCTCGTCGGCGTGGATATCTCGCGAAGCCAGACTCCGACGGCGAGGGACGAGAGCCCTCCCGATTGGAATAATCCGACCCGCGTGTTGCCGCTGACCTGCTCCACAGCCTCCTCCTTTATCCCGCCGGGCGAGATGCGACGCAATGATCAATAAGCTGACCTCATCCACACTACCCATGCACGACAATCCTTCACTCTTCACGGGTTGACGAACTCGGCGTCGACTCCCGGCGGCGCCTAAGCGATCTTTACGGACGTCCTTACAGGCCATTCAGCCAAGTCGCCCAAGGCCACCGCGAGGTGCTCCGGATTGCCCGTCGCCATTCATCGACCACGATGTCGCATTGATCATTCTTTGGTTCTCCGCTGGTCATCGTCAATTTTCGAGCGAATCCGACAGAAAACCGCGATTGAGGGATTAGCGGGCATCGGGTCGGGTACGGACGGGCATGCCTTTCACACCCCCTCTGGACGACGACTTCCTGTCACACCGGCGCCGGAGCCTTTTGTTCCGCATTCCGGGTGGTCGGACCGCGCATCCGGAATCAGCATTTGTGTCGTCACCGATTCGGATGGGATGCGAAGCCGCCACGACGAAGGGGGCTCGGATGCCCGTCGCCGCTCCACGTTGACCATGCGTTCATCTCCCCAGTTCACAGCCGCTTCAGGTCGGCCACAGCGACGTCCGAGCTTGCGAATCCGGAGCAGGTGTCCCACTATGGAAGTAACCCGTAAATTAGTTAAAGACGGTTACTTAATATTTTGTGCAGCACCCAGATCACCTGGCGTTGGGAGGAAACGCGTGGTCACCGCACGCACGGGCCGTCATGAAACGAATGCCTGTCGCCTTCGCATATCCGATCGAGATTCGGGCAGTCGCCGGACGCTACAGAAAAACGCGGCGAACACCCCTTCGCCACCCTTGTGACGCTCGCCGAGAATCGGCCCCGGCCACCTGAAGCCCACCTATCTGAATAGTGACCGATCTGCCTGACAAAGGACCTGTTGCCAGCCGAGACCATGGAAGCACGATGTCAAGCCATCAGCAGACGCACTTGATTGAAGATGCCCGAACCGCCGTTCACTTATCATTGGGGCCGCAGCATGCGTTCCCCCGGCAAAGCACAGTTCTCGACCTGTTCCACGAGCATCGGGAGAACACACCGGACCGTCCCGCAATTCGCTATCGGGACATGACGATGAGCTACGCCGCCCTCGACGCCGCGGCCAACACAACGGCCAATCGACTGATCGGCAACGGCGTACTGACACGACATTTGATACCCGTGCTGATAGCGGAAGGACGCGAATTCCCGGCCGCGCTCCTCGGGGTGATGAAAACAGGCTCGGCGTTCGTTCCGCTGGATCCCTCCTGGCCGATGGACCGGCTCAGGGCGATCATCGCCGAACTCTCGCCACCCGCCGTCCTGGTGTCGCCGACGACGGTGGAGACGATCACCGAACTGCAATTATCCATTCCGACGGTAATTGTCGACTGCTCGAAACCACCGCGTGATCCGGCCGACCTGGAACCGCCGCCCGCCGACCGTGCACCCGGGCCGGAAGACCTGATCTACGGGTTCTACACCTCCGGCTCGACGGGCATGCCCAAGTGCGCGCTCAACCACCACCGCGGCCTGGTCAACAGGTTGACCGCGATGTCGCGCCGGTTCGGTGACGGTGCCGGCCACGTGACGCTGCAGAACAGCCGGTCCACGTTCGACTCCTCGATGTGGCAGGTGTTGTGGCCGCTGACATCGGGTGGGCAGGTCGTGCTGCCGGACCGCGACGGGATCCTCGACCTTGAGGAGACCGCGGTGACCATCGGCCGCTACGGCGTCACGATGACCGACTTCGTCCCCTCCGTGCTCACGGCGTTCGTCTCCCTGCTGGAGGCGCGCGAGGATCTGCGCGCCGCGACGTCGAGCCTGCGCCGCATGCTGATCGGCGGGGAGACGGCCGGCCCCGCCGTGGTGCACCGGCTGCGCGCGCTGCTGCCCGACCTCAAGGTCACCAACACGTTCGGGCCGACGGAGTGTTCGATCGGGTCGGTGTTCCACGACGTCACGGACGCCGACGTCGACCGGATCCCGCTCGGGCGCCCCATCGACAACACCGCCGCGATCGTCCTCGACGAGGATCTCAGGCCCCTCCCCAAGAACACCCCCGGCGAGCTGTACCTCGGCGGCGAGTGCGTCGGAGCGGGCTACCTCAACGATCCCGAGCGCACCGCGCGGGTGCTCGTGGCCAACCCGTTCCCGGAGATCCCCGGCGAAAGGCTGTACCGGACGGGCGACCTGGCGCGGGTCGGCGAGGACGGGCTGCTGCACTTCAACGGCCGGCTCGACGAGCAGGTCAAGATCGGTGGGGTACGGGTGGAACTCGGCGACGTCTCATCGGCCCTCGCCGGCCATCCGCTCGTCGGCGACGCGATGGCGGTCGTGCTCGGCGAGGCCCCCGAGGCCGCCCTGGTCGGTTGCGTCACGCCACGGTCGCCGGACGAGACACCCTCCGCGGAGCGACTTCGCGCGTACGCGGCGGAGAAACTACCGGCCGAGCAGGTCCCGCACCAGATCGTGGTGCTCGACGCGCTCCCGCTCAACCGCAACGGCAAGGCGGACCGCAAGGCGCTGGCCGCGCTCATCGTGGCCGAGACGGCACGGCAGGAAGGCCCGGCCGAGCGGATCGAGCCGCCGGCCAGCCCGATGGAGGAGCTGCTCTGTTCGGCATGGCGCGAGGTGCTTGAACGGGAACAGGTCTCGGTGGTCGTCCCCTTCTCCGACTACGGGGGCACCTCGCTGAGCGCCTACCGGCTCACCACCGCCGTCAGTGAGCGGCTGGGCAGGCCGGTGCGGCCCAGGGACCTGCTCGTCGAGTCGACCGTGCGCGCACAGGCCGCGCGGCTGGCCGAGGGCGTCGACGACGACAGCGCCGAACTCGCCTACATCAAGCACGACCTGACGTGGCGTCCGCCCCGGACACTGTTGCTCACCGGCGCGACCGGGTTCATCGGGGCGCACATCTTCGCCGAGTTGCTGACGCGCTCCGACGTCGAGCTGATCTGCCTGGTACGCAGCTCCGACCCCTCGGAAGGCGCCCGGCGGCTGACCGAGGCCCTCGACCGGTACGGGCTCACCTCCGCCTGGCAGCAGCTACCGGCGGCGATCAGAGCCGGACGGGTCGAGGTCGTCCCCGGCGACCTGGGCAGCGAGCTGCTCGGCCTGCCGCAGTGGCGCTTCGACGCGATCGCGTCGGCCGTGTCCGGTGTCGTCAACGCCGCGGGCGCGGTGAACTTCCTGTTCGGCTATCTGGACCACCGCCCGGCCAATGTGCTCGGCGTGCAGGAGCTCATCAAACTCGCGTCGAGCGGTGCCCGCCTGCACACCCTGTCCACCCTGAGCATCTTCGCCCCCACCGAGCAGGCCACTTCGCGCTTCACCGAGGACCAGATCCCGGTGCTGGACCAGGTCGCCGCAGACGGCTACAACAGATCGAAGTACGTCGCGGAGAACCTGCTCGCCGACGCGCACCGCCAGGGCGTCAGCTCGGTGGTGTACCGCCTCGGTGAGGTCTGGCCGCACCGGACGACAGGCGTGGCCAACCCCGATTCACTCGCACACAACCTGTTGTACGCGTGCGCGCGCACCGGATGCGTGTTCCCCACGGAGGCCGAGACCGACGTGACGCCGGTGGACGTGGTCGGCCGGTTCGTGGCGGGCGCCGCGATCGGCGACATCGAGGTGCCCGACGGCGCGATGCACGTGCTGTGGCCGACGAGGCTGCGCTTCGCCGACGCGTTCGACGTGCTCACCGCCCGATGCGGGCTCGACCGGGTCGGCTACGCGCAGTTCCGCGACCGCCTGGAGGCGATCGCCGAGCCCGACGAGCGGCTCGCCGGGCTGCACCTGCTGTTGCCGCCCGCGGCCACCGGCCGTGACGCGGCGCCGGTCGAGTTCGACCGGATGTTCACCGACTGCTCCCGGCACTTCGACACCTGGCGGTTCGACCGGCACGCGGCCTCGCTCGCGCGGCCGACGGTGGACGGGCTCGGGACGCTCGATCGCTACCTCACTCAACTAACCGACATTTCCGCCTTCGTACCTCAAGAAAGGTAGGCGTTGTGGAAGAGAAGTTCGCCGTGGTGATCAACCACGAGGAGCAGTACTCGATCTGGCCCGCCGGCCGGGAGATCCCGCCCGGCTGGCGCGAGGCCGGGGTCGAGGGCGACAAGGGCGAGTGCCTGGAACACATCGCGCGGGTGTGGACCGACCTGCGACCGCTGAGCGTGCGACGGTGAAGAAGGAGAAGGAGATCATGGCAAACCCGGAAGAGCGTAACGTCGCCGACATCAGACGCGCCCTGCTGGAGAGGAAGGTCCGCCAGCGTGTGGCGGAGAAGGCCGAACGGGAACGGATCGTCGCCGTCCCGCGCACCGACAAGATGGCGATCGCCGAGCAGCAGCGATTCCTGTGGTTCCTGCACCAGATGGTCGCGGGCGCACCGGTCTACAACGTGCCGTTCGCGATGCGCCTGCGCGGGCCGCTCGACGTGGCCGCCCTCTCCGAGGCGCTGCGCGGGATCGTCGCGCGGCACGAGAGCCTGCGCACCCGGTTCGGCGACGAGCACGGCGTGCCGTTCCAGGTGGTCGATCCGCCGCCGGAGACGTGGGACCTGCCGGTCACCGACGGGACCGAGGAGTCCGTTCAGGAGTGGATCGACGCTCAGGTGCGCGAGGAGTTCGACCTGCGCAACAAGCCGCCGTACCGGTTCGCCGTGCTGCGCCTGGGCCCCGAGGACCACGTGCTGTCCATCGTCTGGCATCACATCGTCATCGACGGATGGTCCTCGCGCCAGTTCGCCGAGGAGCTGACCGCCCGCTACACCGATCCGAGCGGCTCGCAGTTCCCCGAGCTGAGCCTCCAGCCCGCCGACTTCGCGGCCTGGCAGCGGCTCTGGCTGCTCAGCGAGGAGCCGGCCAAGCAGATCGACTCCTGGCGTTCCGCCCTGGACGGGATGGAACCGCTGGAGTGGCGCGGCGACCGGGAGCGTCCGTCGGCGCCCACCGGGGCCGGCCGCATCTACGAGGGCCGCCTGCCCGACGATCTCGCGCGAGGGATCCGCGACCTGGCCCAGGCCGAGAACGTCTCCCTGCTCGCCCTCACGATGGCCGGATACCAGGTCGTGATCAACCGCTACACCGGCCAGGAGGACATCGCGCTCGGATCGGTCTTCTCCGGACGGACCCGCTCGGAGACCGAACCCATGATGGGGTTCTTCGCCAACACGGTGGCGGTCCGCGGGAACCTCGGGGGCAATCCGGTGTTCCGCGAGTTGGTGCACACCACCAACGACACCGTCCTGGACGCGATGGCCCGCCAGGACATGCCGTTCGGCCGGATGATCGAGGAGCTCGGCCCGGAGCGGATCCCGGGACGGAATCCGCTGGTCGCGCACCTGTTCACGCTGCTGCCCGAGTCGATGATCGCGCGCTGGAGCCTGCCCGGCGTGGACGTCGAGATGCTGACCCCGCAACCGGAGACGACCAGGTTCGACCTCACGTTCCAGATCAACGACCTGCCTGACGGCGGATTGGGCGTGTGGATCGAATACTCCTCCGAGCTGTTCGACCACGAGCGGGTCGAGCGCCTGGTGGAACACTTCACGACGATCATGAACGACGCGCTGTCCAGGCCGGACGCCCGGATCGACTCGCTGGACATCATGCCCAACAGCGAGTACCTGCGCGTGCTCACCGAATGGAACCCCGAGCCCGGCGAGCGCGACGAGCGCCTGCTGCACGAACTGGTCGCGGCGCGCGTGGCCGAGGCGCCCGACGCGGTCGCGATGCGTTTCGCCGGAGAGGACCTCACCTACGCGCAGCTGGACGAGCGCTCCAACCGGCTGGCGCACGCGCTCGTCGAGGAGTTCAAGGTGGCGCCGGGGAGCGTGGTCGGGGTGCTGCTCGACCGCGGCTTCGACCTGCCGGCCGCCGAGCTCGGCGTGCTCAAGGCGGGCGGGGCGTGGCTGCCGCTCGACCCGCAGTATCCGCCGGAGCGGCTCGCCTACCAGCTCGGCGACGCCGATGTGGTCGCGGTCGTGACGACCTCGGATCTCGTGGACCTGCTGCCCTCGAACGTGGGGCGGATCCTGCTGGACACCGACGCGCTCGACGGACGAGAGGTCTCGCCGCCTTCTGTGCACGTGGCGCAGGAGGACACCGCCTACGTCATCTACACCTCGGGCTCGACCGGCACCCCCAAGGGAGTGATGGTCCCCCACCGGGCGGTCGCGAACTTCTGCACCACCTTCCAGCGGATGTTCTCGGTGACGCCGGACGACCGGATCCTGCAGTTCTCCAACCCCGCCTTCGACGTGAGCGTGTCGGACGTCTTCTCGACGCTCACCGCCGGCGCGACCATCGTGGGCGCGCCGCGCTCCGAGCTGCTCGACCCCGAAACGCTGCAGGCGCTGCTCGCCCGCGAGCGGGTGACGATGGTGGACATCCCTCCGGCCGTGCTCGGGCTGCTCGATCCGTCCGCCCTGGACGACCTGCGGGTGTGCTTCATCGGCATGGAGCCGTTCGGCCCCGACCTGGTCAACAGGTGGCGCAAGCCGGGGCGCGAGTTCCACAACGGATACGGCCCGACGGAGGTCACCGTGACGTGCGTGGACTACCTGTGCCCGCCGGAGCCTCTGGACGGACCGCCGCCGATCGGCCGGGCGATGGCCAACCAGCGCGCCTACGTCCTGGACAGGGGGCTGCGGCCCGTGCCGGTCGGCGTTCCCGGGGAGCTCTACATGGCGGGCGCCGGTCTCGCCGTCGGCTACCTCGGCCGGCCGGACCAGACCGCCGAGAAGTTCCTGCCCGACCCGTTCGCCGCCACGCCGGGCGAGCGCATGTACGCCACCGGTGACCTGGCACGCTGGAACGGCGAAGGCAACCTGGAGTTCCTGGGCCGGGTCGACCGTCAGGTGAAGCTGCGCGGGCTGCGCGTGGAGCTCGGCGAGATCGAGCACGCCGTCGAGAGCTTCGACGGCGTGCGGCAGTGCGTCGTGACCGTGCGCGACGCGGGCACCACGTCGGCGTGGCTCGCCGCCTACGTGGTCGGCGAGTTCGAGCCGGACGCGCTGCGCGAACACCTGGCCGGGCGGCTGCCCCTGCACATGGTGCCCACCGACTACGTGCGGCTGGACCGGCTCCCGCTCACCTCCACGGGAAAGGTGGACCAGACGAAGCTGCCCGACCCTCGCCCCGAGGGAGAGTCGGGACAGGTCGAGCTGACCACCGAGACGCAGCGCCGGCTCGCCGATATCTGGCAGAGCCTGCTGAGCCTCGACCCCGGGAGCGTCGGCGCTCAGGACAACTTCTTCGTCCTCGGCGGCAACTCGCTGCAGGTCACCCAGATGATCTCGCGGGTGCGCGACGCCTTCCAGGTGACGCTCGACCCGCGACGGCTGTTCAGCTACCCGCTGCTCAGCCAGTTCGCCGCCCAGGTCGACGACGCGCAGCGCGCGCTGCTCGGCGACGACGAGGTGGCGCAGCTGGAGGCCCAGGTCGCCGATCTGTCCGAGGAGGAACTCGACCGGCTGCTGAAAGAGTCGAGCTGATGGGCGGTTCGCGTCCCTCCACCCTGGAGGAGAAACGAGACGCGCTGCTGCGACTCCGACTCCGGCGCAAACGGGAGGAGGCCCTCTCTCTGCGGAGGGCCCCCTCCGCCCCGGCGGAGGAGCGGCCGCCGCCCACGTCTCCGCTGGTGCCGCTCAGTCACGGGGGCACGAAACCACCGCTGTTCCTCGTACACGCGGCGGGCGGATCGGTGGCGCCCTACGTCGCACTCGCCGCGCTGCTGGGCGACGACCGGCCCGTCTACGCGCTGGAGGACCCGGGACTGCACGGCGGCGTGACCAAGGGACGGCGGCTGTCCGAGCTCGCGGCCACCTACCTCGCCGCAGTCCGCGAGGTCCGGCCCGACGGTCCGCTGCACCTGGGCGGCTGGTCGGTCGGCGGAGCGGTGGCGCTCGACATGGCGCGCCAGGACGGCGACGTCGCCGTGACGTTCGCGCTCGACACCGCTCTCCCCGACGAACCGTCCCATCCTTGCGACGACGAGCTGCGGGCGTGGTTCGCCGCCGACGTCGCGGAGATGGGCGCGGAACCGGACGCCACCGAGATGGCCGAACGGTTCCCGGTGTTCGCCGCGAACGTACGCGGGCTCCTGACGTTCCGTCCTTCGCGGGTGGACGGCCGGGTGGTGCTGCTGTGCGCCGAGGACGCCGACCCGGACAAGCTCGACAGATGGCGTGCCTACGCCGACGAGATCCAGGTGGTGCGGGGCGACCACTACACCATGCTCCAACCAGCACACGTCGAGACCCTGGCGGACGTGATGCGCGACAGATTAAGCGAGGTGAGTGTCCGATGATGCCGGCCTTCACGCCAGAGCAGGACGGCTTCCGGCAAGAGGTCTGCGGGCTGTTGTGCGAGGAAGCGGTGAGCGCGGAGATCGCACAGTCCCGGCGGATGCCGTACGGGCAGGAGAGCGGCCTGCTCGACGTGCATCGGCGACTGGGCAAGCTCGGCTGGCTCGCGATCAACTGGCCCGAACGTTACGGCGGATCGGACGCCACGATCGTGGAGAAGGCGATCCTCACCGAGGAGATGATCCGCCACGGCGTCCCCGAGAACGTGCACTCGCTCGGCATCGACATCGTCGGGAACGCCATTCACCTGTTCGGCACGCCGGAGCAGAAGGAGCGGTTCCTGCCGGGCCTCGCACGCGGCGAGATCACGGCCAACGTGCTGTTCAGCGAGCCCGATGTCGGATCCGACCTCGCGTCGCTGACCACGCGCGCCGAGCCGGACGGCGACGGCTGGCGCCTGCACGGGCGGAAGATCTACAACATGAAGGCGCAGCACAGTGAGTTCGCGCTGTGCGCGGCCCGCACGTCGACCGGCCCGGTGAACTTCTCGGGGATCACGCTCTTCCTGGTACCGCTGCAGAGCCTGGGCACGGTCATCGAGCCGGTGTGGAACCTGTCCGAGGAGCGGTTCGACCTGGTGACGCTCAACGGAATCCGGATCGGGCGCGAGGACGTGCTCGGCGAGGTCGACGACGGGTGGCAGGTGCTGGGCAAGGTGCTCCCGCTGGAGCGCACCGGGCTGGACCACTCGGCCAAGGCCGAGCGCACGCTGTCCGCGCTGCGCGAGCACGCGCCGCCCGGCTGCGAGGAGCGGCTGGTCCAGCTCGAAACCCGGGTGCGCGCGGCCCGCCTGCTGGCGTGGCGGTGCATAACCAACCTGCACGAGGGACGGCCCAACGAGGTGCACTCGGCGATCGCCAAGTGGTACACGTCGGAGACGGCCAAGGAGGTGTCGCTGGCGGCGGTCGAGCTGCTCGGACCACGGGCGCTGCTGGACGCACGCGACCCCGAGGCCCTCGCCGAGGGCGTCTTCGACGCCGCGTTCCGCGAGGCTCCGGGACTCACGCTCGCCCAGGGCTCCTCGGAGATCATGCTCTACTTCGTCGCCACATCGAAATTGGGGTTGCCGTCATGACCACAGTGGAGACCACGGCGTTCACCGACTTCTTCGACGGGGATCTGGCTCCGCTGGTGCGGCGGATGACCGATCGGCCTCGCCCTGCGGGTGGGGAGACCGACGACGAGAGCCGCGAAACCCGCGCGATGGTGTGGGAAGGACTGGTCGGGCTCGGCGCGCTGCACACCTCTGACACCGTACGGCTCGCCGAGCTACTCGGATCGGTGCTTTACCAGGGGCCGCTGCTCGACACGCTCACCGCGCGAGAGCTGTTCCCCGACGACATCGGCGAAGAACCGGTGGCGCTCGCGGTCGCGGCCGAGCCATGGTCCGACCAGGACGGTGCGATCTCCGCGAGGCGGGCCTTCGTCGGGTTCGCGGCGGAGGTCGACCACTTCGTCGTGGGCGAGGTCGGCGCGGGTGGAGCCGGCGTGAACGGAGCCGACGTGAACGGAGCAGGCGTCGGCCGAGCCGACGCGGGTGGAGCCGACGCGGGCCGCGCCGGCATGAACGGAGCCGGCGCGGGCCGATCCGGCACCACCGGACCGCGCCTCGCGCTCGTGCGTGCCGACCATCCGTCCATCACGATGCGGCGCTACGAGGAGACGAGCCGGGGCGAGACGTACCAGGTCGAGTTCGAGGGCACGCCCGCGGTCGCCCGGACCGACTCCTCCACCGCGTGGGAGACGGCGCTCGCCAACGCGCGGGTGCGCCAGGCGGCGTATCTGGTGGGCCTCGCCCAGGCGGCGCTCGACCACGCCGTCGACCACGCCAGGACACGCCGCCAGTTCGGCCAGCCGATCGGCAAGTTCCAGGCCCTGGCCTTCCGGCTCAGCGAGCTGTCGATGCACATCGACGCGACGCGCCTGCTGGTGCACGACCGCGACGCGGCCGCGCACGCGGCGGCCAACCTCGCGGCGGCCTCGGACCTGGCCCGTACGGTCACGACGCGGACCATGCAGATCCACGGTGCCGCGGGCATGCGGTCCGACAACGACGCGCAGCTGTACTACAGGTGGGCGGCGGCCGAATCGGTACGGCTCGGCACACCGTCCCGGTTGCGGCGCGAAAGCCAGGAAACACGATGACGGAGGCCGCGGCGGCCGGGAGGTCGTTCCGCACCCGCGGAACGACCTCCCGGCTCCGACGACACGTCGCGCGTCAGCCCGCCGGTCGCGCCGGTCGAGTTGGGTGGGCCGGTCACGCCGGTCATGCCGGCCGCGCCGGTCGTCGAGCCGAAAAACCGGCCAAGCATGCCCGGATGGTTCTCAAGGAAGCACGTGACGCAGGAGTGAACGATGAGCCTGGTGATACAGAAGTACGGCGGAACATCACTGGGTGACGTGAGCAAGATCAGTCACGCAGCGCAGCGCATAGCCGCCGCCGATGGATCCGTGGCCGTCGTGGTGTCCGCGATGGGCGGCACCACCGACGCCATGCTTGAACTCGCACGCGACCTCACCGACAATCCACACGCCCGGGAACTGGACATACTGCTCAGCACCGGTGAACAGGCCTCCGCCGCCGCACTCGCCATGGCGCTGCACGAACTGGGCGTACCCGCCCGTTCGTTCAACGCCCGCGACGGCGGCATCATCACCGACGGAGTGCACGGCTGTGCGCGCATCGTCAACGTTCACCCCGAGCTGATCCGCGACTGCATCCAGGCCGGTTATGTCCCCGTGGTGACCGGTTTCCAGGGTATCGCCGCGGAAAGCGGCGAGCTGACCACCCTGAGCCGAGGCGGCTCCGACACCACCGCCGTCGCCCTCGCCGCCGCGCTACGGGCCGAGGTGTGCGAGATATTCACCGACGTCGAGGGCGTGTTCACCGCCGACCCCCGATACGTCGCCGAAGCCCGCAAACTGAGCCACCTCTCCTACGAGGACATGGCCGAGCTGGCCGCGGGCGGCGCCACGGTGCTCGCCCATTCCAGCGTCCAGTACGCCGGCACCCACCGCGTTCCCCTCCACGTCCGGTCCAGCACCACCGAGACCACCGGCACCTGGGTAACCGGCTCCCGCTCGACCACCCCACCGGACGGCGAGCGGTTCACCGCCGTCGGCGTCGCCCACCGGACAGGTCAACTCCGCTGCCGACTCGACGGGGTCGCCCCCACCGCCCTCACCACGATCGCCGCCATGCTGGCCGACCCCGCACTGTCCGTGGACATGCTCGACCACCTGGCCGCCGACGGCTCCGGTCACTCCCTGCGGTTCGTCGTGAAGGCCGCCGACCAGGACCAGGTCGACGGGGTGCTCGCCGGCCTGCGCGCGGCGGGCGCCTTCAGCGGGTGCCGCTGGTCAGGGCCCGTGGGGAAGGTGTCGCTGGTCGGCCACGGGTTCTGTACCCGCCATCCTCAGGTGCGGCTTCTGCCGGGCGCGCTCGAGACCCACGGCGTCACGGTGCGGGACATGACAGTCCGTACCCGGCGGATCTCCATCACCTGCGCCGAGTACGACGTACTCAACGCCGTAAGGCAGCTTCACCGGATGTTTCTCTCCGCCGACACCCGCGCGGATCCCCACCCGTACGCGAATCACCCGTCACACGGAGCACCCCACCCGCGCACCGAAGCCACGGTGGGTACGGGTGAGATCCGGGACGCGACCGCGCGGGGACTGGAATCACCGGCCCGATGGTCGGCAGAGGCGAAGGGCAGGTGAACCGGTTCGCTGGTCGAGAGAAGCGAAAGGCGGGTCAACCGATCCGCTGGTCGAGAGAAGCGAAAGGCGGGTGAACCGGTCCGATGGTCGGTAAAAGCGAAGGGCGGGTGACAATGAAGGCGACGTCGTCGCACACCACGGGAAACGCCGAGAGCGGATTCAGGTCCCGGCAGTTCTGGCAGCTCACCGTCATCTGCGGCACCCAGTTCCTGGTCGCCGTCGACTATTCGATCATCAACGTCGCCGCCCCGAGCATCCGCGAAGGCCTGAACTTCGGCTCCGGAGGCGACATCGCCTGGGTGCTTTCCGCCTACCCGCTCACTTTCTGTGGCTTCCTCCTCCTCGGGGGAAGGGTCGCCGATCTTTTCGGAAGAAAGCGGGTGTTCATCTGGAGCCTCGTCGGCTTCGGCATAGCCTCGCTCCTCGCGGGCCTCGCCTGGTCACCGACCGCGCTCATCGCGGGCCGCGCTCTGCAGGGCGTCGCCGCCGCGTTCATCGCCCCGGCGGGTCTGGGGCTGCTCCAGGCGGCCACTCCGGAAGGACCTCAACGCGAACGCGCTCTCGGCGTCTACGGTGCGGCACTGTCGGCGGGGTTCGTCTCCGGCATGGTGCTCGGGGGCGTTCTCACCGAGTACGCCGGATGGAGGTCCGTCTTCCTGATCAACGTACCCGTCGTCGTGGTCGCCGGTCTCCTCGCGAGGGTCCATCTCGACGAGAGCCGGGACACGCGCGCCTCCCGCCACCTCGACGTCATCGGCGTCGTCCTCGCGACCACGGGCCTGGTCGCCCTCGTGTTCGCCCTCACCGAAGGTGAGAAGTACGGCTGGTCGTCGGCTCCGATCCTGCTCTCAGCGGGGATCGCGGTGCCGGCGATCGCCCTCTTCGTCTGGACGCAGTCCAGAAAGGACGACGCGCTCGTGCCGATCTCCATCTTCCGCACGGCCGCCATCGGCGCGGCCAACCTCGTCACCGTCCTGCTGGTCTGCTCCTACGGTGGAATGCTGTTCATCCTCACCCTCTACCTGCAGACACATCTCGGTCTGGGCGCGCTCGCGACCGGTCTGGCGTTCGCCCTCTCGGGCGTGATCGCGGTCGTCACCGGCATCTACGCGGGAAAGCTCGTCGAACGCTTCGGGCTGTACCGTGTCCTCCTCTACGGAATCGTCGTCGAGACGATCGGCATCGTGGTCATGGTCGGCCTGCCACAAGACCACGGACTCACCCTCATCCTGATCGGCACCTCCGTGAACGCCGCCGGTCACATCCTCGCGCTGATCACGACGAGCATCGCCGGCACGAACGGCGCCGAGGAGGGGCGACGGGCGACGGCCGGCGCGCTGATCAACGCCTCGCAGCAGCTGGGACTCGCCGTGGGTGTGGGGGTCGTGACCTCGGTGGCCGCCCACTTCGCCGCCGGCTCCGCCGAACCCGAGGCCATCCTCGTGGGCTGGCGCTGGTCCCTCTGGTGCTCGGTCGGGTTCGCCGCCGTGGCGATCGTGACAACCGTCCTTCTCAGGAGGCGTTTCAAGGGAGAGGTCCCGCAGGCCGCGTAGGTCACGTAGGTCACGTAGGTCACGTAGGCCGCGTAGGCCGCGTAGGCCGCGTAGGCCGCGTAGGCCGCGTAGGCCGCGTGACCGCGGTTCCCACACGATCACCGCACGCCACCTCGACGATCCCCCCGGTCCGAGTCACACATCAGACCAACCCCAACCCCAACCACCGGCATCACCACTGACCATCGGCTTCGGCCACCAACCACCAGCGACCAGCGACCAGCCACCAGCCACCAGCCACCAGCCACCAGCCACCAGCCACCAGCAGGAAACCGTATACACTCGGTACAATGGTTACTTTGACCCCCCAGGCCCTACCGCCCTGGCAGGACGCCCATTTCGTCGGCGGCCATCCGGTCCTGGACCTCACGAACACCGTCTTCGACCGCACACTCCCGGCCGAGGACGTCGAACTGCTGAACACCCCCTCGGATGTCCTCACCTGGTGCGCGTCCGCCGGCCTGTTCGACGAGGTGCCGTCCTTGACGGAGGACTCCGCGAGCGGTCTCGTACGGGAGGTTCGAGCCGTTCGCGAGCAGGCGTGGGCCGTGTTCAGCGCGATCACCGACGGCGAGACCGTGCCGACCGAACCCTTCGGCGCACTCCTGCAACGGGCGGGCAAGGGAACGCGCGCCGGCCAGGTCCAGCGGATCGACGCCGCGCTCGACGGCTACACCGCCGACTGGACGACCCCCGGAGCCATCCCCACGACACTGTCACTGCTGGCGATCCACGCGGTCTTCACCCTCCCGCCCGGCCGGATCAGGACGTGCGGACGATGCGGCTGGTTGTTCCTGGACTCCTCGCGAGGCGGACGTCGCCGCTGGTGCAGCATGAGCGTCTGCGGAAACCGTGAGAAGGCGCGCCGCCACCGCCAGACGTACCGCTGAGGCTCCTCACCTACAGGGTGGGACCATGCGGCGGAATCCAGGACGGCACATGCGCGCATGAGGCGCACGTCGCGGGAACCCCCGGGTTCGCGATGATCAAAATGTTGTCTCACCAGCCCCTGGCGCATCTTGTGCAAATCTACTCGGTACCGTAACAATTGCACCGTTCCAATATGTTGCCGGGAAGGCGCTCAGTACTGTCCCCATCTATCGGGTAAGGGACTTTTCCTCCCGCAACCGCACAAGCATCTTGGGGCAAACACGCCCAGAAGGATCAGTGGAATCCGCCTTGAATTGGTTTGATGCTGCCTACGAATGGATTGTTAGATCCAGTGCCAACGGAACCTGGCGGGACCTGATTCCGCTGGGCTTGGCGGGCCTGCTCGTATGGGGCCTGTGGGTTTATCGTGTGGTGTTGTCCCGGCTCGCCAAACCGGTCGTGAACGGCTACCGGACCACGGTCTCCGTGGTCGTCCCGTCCTACCGGGAGGATGCCGAGATCCTGGTGCGCTGCCTGGCCAGCTGGCTGGCCCAGGACCCCCAGGAAGTGATCATCGTTGTGGACGTCGGGGACACCGACTGCCATGCCAAGCTCCGCGAGGTGACAGACCCTCGGCTGCGTGTCCTGGTGTACGAGCACTCGGGCAAGCGCTCCGCGCTCGGGGTCGGCATCCGGGCGGCCCGGGGCGAGGTCGTGGTCTTCGCCGACTCCGACACCTGGTGGCAGCCCGGCCTGCTGGCCGCCGTACAGATGCCCTTCGAAGACCCGGCGGTCGGTGGGGTCGGCACCCAGCAGAACGTGTACCAGCGGACCAGCAGCGTCTGGCGGCGCATCGCCGACTGGCTGGTCAACCTGCGCTACTACGACTACGTACCCGCGATGGGCAGCAGGGGCGGGGTGGCCTGCCTGTCCGGCCGCACCGCCGCCTACCGGCGTAAGGCCATCCTCCCGGTGCTCACCCACCTGGAGAACGAGTTCTTCCTCGGCCGCCGGTGCATCGCAGGCGACGACGGCCGGCTCACCTGGCTGGTCCTCGCCTCCGGGTACAAGACCGTGCACCAGTCCTCGGCCCGCGCCATCTCGATGTTCCCCGACTCCTTCCGCGCCTTCGTCAAGCAGCGCGTCCGCTGGAGCCGCAACTCCTACCGCTGCTACCTGACCGCGCTGTGGAAGGGATGGCTGTGGAAGACTCCGCTGGTCACCAAGGTGACCGTGCTGCAGATCCTGCTCACCCCGGTGACCATGGGCGTCACGCTCGCCTACCTGTTCTTCAGCAGGCTTGAACTCACCCCGCTGGGCATCGGGCTCGCCGTCGGCTGGCTGCTCCTCGGCCGGGGTGTCCGCGGTTGGTCACACCTGCGCCGTCACCCCGGCGAGATCCTGTTGCTGCCGCTGCTCTGCCTGGTGGTCATCATGATCGCACTGCCGATCAAGCTGTACGCGTTCCTCACGATGAACAAGCAGGGCTGGCTCACCCGTACCTCCGACCAGGTGGGCGGGGCGGGCCAGAGCGCGGCCACCCTGCAGGGAATGGCCTGAGATGGAACGTTCCATTACCGTGCTGCTCGGCACGGTGGCACTGGCGGTCGGCCTGGGAGGCGGACCTGCCGTCGCCCTCTCCTCTCCCACCCCAGGGGGGAATTCCGAGGCGGTCTCGGGGCCCAGCGCGTCTCCGACGGGCAGCGCGCGCCCGGACGACAACCCGTTCCTCGACGACCCGTCGCCCGAGCCCAAGCCCTCCGCGGAGGACGACTCCCCTCCGAAGGCCACCCGGACTCCCACTGCCAAACCGAGGCCGACGGCGACCAGAACCCAGACCACCGACCCTGCCACGGGAGACGGCTCGGAGCCGACGTCCGCTCCCACCTCGACGGCCGGCCCCGCTCCGACCTCCGGTCCGGCCCCGACCTCCGCGACGGACGACCCCGACCTGGAGGAGACCCCGGCCCTGGTCGAAGACGCGATCATGGCGGACGACGCGACCCTGGAGGCCGGCACCCTCACGGCGCAAGGCGCCGAGGCGCAGGCGACCCTGGTGGACGTCGAGGACCAGCGGATCATCCAGACTCGCGCCGCGCTCACGGCCATGCTGCAGAGCGGTGGCATCGTGGCCGCCCAGCGCAAGCAGCCCCAGATCTTCGTGTCGGCGCACGGCAGGACGCTGGTGCTGCCCGCGCGCAACACCGAGGCCCCGTACACCCTCAAGGATCTGGCGGCCGTCGAGAAGGGCCGGTACCTACGACGACTGAAGGACGGTTCCTACCTGCTCGGCGTCCACGTCTTCGTGGCCGACGGGGCGCGCCTGCAGTTGCGCGGCCCGCTGACACTGCGGATGGGCAGCCTGCCGGGTTCGTTCAGCTCGATCATCACGTTCGGCGGCGGCATCGAGATCAAGGGCACCGCCAAGAGGCCGGTGCGGATCACCAGCTGGGACGTGCGGACCCAGAAGTCGGACATGACCACGACCGACGGCCGCGCCTACATCCGGGCGGTCGGCGGTGAGTTCGAGATGACCCACACCCAGGTCTCCCACCTGGGATTCTGGAGCGGCCGTACCGGGGGCATCGCGCTCACCGGCACCGAGCGGCCGGCCAGTGTCTACCGGCACCGGACAAAGGAACAGCGTCACCAGGACAAGCGGGAACGGCTGGCGAACACCAAGCAGGGCGAGCGGGGTGGGAGCAACTTCGGCGACGTGGAGACCATTCCGATCGGTCCGGGCACCGCCTCGCACGTGCTCGCCGACGAGCTGGTCTCCGGATCGATCAAGAACAGCGTCATCACCGGCGACGCCTACGGCGTCTTCGTCTCCGGCTCGAACCAGACACAGATCATCGACAACAGGATCGTCGACAGCCTGGTGCACGGCGTGTTCATGCACCGGTTCGCCAAGAACGCGACGATCGAGAAGACCGAGGTGATCGGCAGCGGCGGCGACGGTTTCGTGCTGTCACGGGCGACCGAGAAGGTGAAGGTCGTCGACTGCCTGGCCGAGCGGAACAGGCGCAACGGCTTCACGCTCAACGGACGGCCGCTCGCGAGCGGTCCGTCCGCGAGCGGCGAGTCGCTCGCCGTCTACGGTGACAGTTCGGTCAGCAACAGCACCGCCCGCGACAACGGAAGGTACGGCGTCGAGGTGCTCGGCGGCAGCCGGCTGGCCGTGCAGACCAGCGAGATCATCGGCGGTGACATGGGAATCGTGGTGCGCGAGGGCGCCAGCGGTGTGCAGATCTCCGGCAACAGGCTGACCGGCCAGCGCCGCCAGGCGATCGCGCTGCGCGACAGGGCGACCGGCGCACATGTGGCCGGCAACACGATCGCCGGGACCGTCACCGGGATCTATCTCCGCGACTCCGCCGGAATGATCATCGGAAACAAGATCACAACCCTGTCGCACCCCAAGGCCCACGGGATCACCGTGGTCGGCGACGCGGCAGGTTCCGAGATCACCCGCAACACCGTCATCGGTTCGGGGACGAGCGCGATCAGCGTCGCACGGGCCGCCGACACGGTGAACAAGCACAACAACGACGAGGACCAGTGGAACGACACGTCGTCGTTCTGGGTCAAGGCCAAACGCTTCGTCAAGCCCATGAACGTGATCTGGGCCGCGGTCATCCTCCTGGTGATCGTGTCGGCGATCCGATCCCGCGGTGTCGTGGAACGGAGGCAACGCCGCAGGGAGATCCGCAACCCCTACGAGCAGCAGCGACTGCTCGCCGAAGGGCGGTTCCAGGTGCTGCGCCATGCCGCCATGCCCGCGCCGGACCACCCGGTGCCCGCCGACGGACGTCCTTCACGGCGCCGGCGGCCGTCCTCGCCGCACCCCGACTCGATCCCCGTGGCGGGCCTCTCCATGGGCGGCCCCTCCATCGGCGGTCCCTCCGTGGGCGGCGCTCCCGTGGGCGGCCCCTCCATGGGCGGCGCTCCCGTGGGAGGCAGGGGATGAGCCGGCCGCCCCGGAGGAGGAGCCGTACCCTCCCCATCGTCCTGGCACTGTGCCTGTCCGCGGCCGGTACCTGGACATACCTCTCCTACCTCGATCGCCCCGCGCCACCTCCCGGCGTGAATGAGGTGCCCCAAGTGGAGGCACAACAGCAGTCGGCCCTGGTCGACCAGGAGGATCTGCGGATCATGCAGACCCGCGCGACGCTGACCTCGGCGATGGCACGCGGCGGCCCCGCCGCCGCGAGATCCCGCGTGCCGCACATCTCCAGTTCGGCCAACGGCCAGACGCTCGTGCTACCGCAGCGCCGCGAACCGTACCGGGTCGCGGACCTGGAACGCCTGGGCCAGGAGCACTTCCAGAAGCAGTCGGACGGCTCCTACGTGCTCGGCATCAACCTGTTCGCCGGTCCGGGGGCCAAAGTCGTGCTCCAGAACGCGACCGGCCCCCTGGTGATCCGGATGCGCAGCGACCCGGGTGCCTTCGTGTCGATCGTGAGCTTCGGCGCGAACATCAAAATCAACGGTTCGGCACGAAACCCGGTGCGAATCACCAGCTGGAACGCGCACGACAGGACGGCCGACACCAAGGTCTCCGACGGACGCGCCTACCTGCGCGTGATCGGCGGGGAACTCAAGATGAGCCACGCGACGGTGGAGCATCTCGGATTCTGGAGCGGCCCGACCGGCGGGCTCGCGTTGACCGGCAGTGACCGGCCGACCACGAACGCCGATCTGGTGACCGTTCCCGCCTTCCTCCCCCGGTCGTCGCCCACCTCCTCGCCGAACCCCACCTCCCAGCCGAAGCCGGCCTCCTCCCAGCAGCGGGCGCTCCTGCCCAACGGCCTCCTCGTGCCGAGCAGGGGCAGCGGTAACGAGGTCGAGATCACCAACGGAGCCGGCCGGGGCAGGGTCGCCTACCGGCTGCCCGAGGCCAACCTGGTCACCGGCGACATCACCGACACCAAGGTCACCGGCAACGCGTACGGAATCTTCATCACGGCCTCCAACGAGACCCGGATCATCAACGTCTCGGTCACCGGGAGCCTGGTCCACGGGATCCTGCTGCACCGGTTCGCGCGCAACGCCACCATCGAGAACACCACCGTGACCGGCAGCAGGGGTGACGGATTCGTCCTGTCCAGGGGCACGCAGAACGTCACGATCACCGGTTCGGGAGCCGAGCGCAACAACGGCAACGGCTTCACCATCAGCGGCCTGCCGCTGGCCCGGGGGCCGTCGGCGTCCGGGGAGTCGCTGCGCAGCTTCGGTGGCAGCTCGGTGACCAGCAGCACGGCGCGGGACAACGGCCGCTACGGCGTGGAGATCCAGGGCGGCGTCAAGCTCGTCGTACAGACCACCGAGGTGATCGGCGGGGAGATGGGCATCGTGGTGAGCGAGGACGCCACCGGGGTCC
Source organism: Streptosporangium sp. NPDC006930 (assembly GCF_040635605.1). Lineage (NCBI taxonomy): Bacteria > Bacillati > Actinomycetota > Actinomycetes > Streptosporangiales > Streptosporangiaceae > Streptosporangium > Streptosporangium sp. NPDC006930. Next base: position 688,421 of record NZ_JBEYID010000002.1, read on the forward strand.
GGGTCTCCGGCAACCGTCTCACCGGCCAGCGCAGCCAGGGAATCGCGCTGCGCGGCGGGGTACGGGGGGCCCGGATCAGCGGCAACATCGTGCGGGACACCCAGACCGCGATCTACCTCCGGGACTCCGAGGCCACCATCTCCGCCAACACGGTCGAGTCCGCCTCGCTGCACGCGATCTCGCTGCTCGGCGCGGCCGAGGGTACCAAGATCACCGGGAACACCCTGGGCGGTGCCGGCCGCAGCGCGCTCGACACCGGCCGGGCGAAGGGAGCCACGACCATCGCGCAGAACAACACCACCGGCTGGCAGGACACGGCCGGCTTCTGGACGATGGTCAAGCGGATCGCCAAGCCGATGAACCTGATCTGGCTGGGGGTCATCTCCCTGATCGTGCTCTCGGCGCTCCGGGCACTACGCGGCGACGGCCCGCGGGCCGGCCGGCGGTTCGTCCACCCATACGAGAAGCAGACACTGCTGGAAGAGCGACCGGCCAGGCTCCTGCGGACCGCCGCCCCCCAGACTCCAGCCGAGAGAAGTTGAGCGATGCGCCTGGACATTGACAGGAAGACCCTGGTGGGGATGCTCGCCGGGGCGGTCATCACGGTGATCGTCGTAGTGCTGCTGCGCGGGCTGTTCGGCGGTACGGAGGAGCCGGGCACCGCGATCGAGGACATCCGGCCGAAAAGCGCGGACGCGCCGGCCTCCCAGCAGGAGGACGACACCACGCGGGCGGAGGACGACGTGAACGAGGACAGGGGCGAGGACGCCGAGGAGTTCGTCGCGTCGCAGGAGCCGCCCGACATCGCGGTCCCCCTCGGGAAAGGGCTGGTCGAGTGCCCCGAGGCCACGGTGACCGTCGCGGACGCCACCGGACTCGCCGAGGCCCTGGAGGCGGTCGAGCCGGGCGCGGTGATCAGGCTGGAGCCCGGTGTCTACAGCGGCCGGTTCGTGGCGGCGGTCTCCGGGACGGAGGCCGAACCGATCTTCGTCTGCGGCCCGCCCGAGGCGATCATCGACGGCGGCGGGATCAAGAAGGGCTACGCCTTCCACCTCAACGAGGTCGATCACTGGCGGCTGGTCGGCTTCACCGTCCGCAACAGCCAGAAGGGAGTGATGGCCGACCGTACCGGCAACACGATCATCCAGCAGCTGACCGTCCACCACATCGGGGACGAGGCGATTCACCTGCGCAACTTCAGCAGCGACAACACCGTCCAGTACTGCATGATCTACGCGACCGGCCTGCGCCGGGAGAAGTTCGGCGAGGGCGTCTACCTCGGCACCGCGGAGAGCAACTGGGCGGCCTTCTCCGGCGGGCAGATGGACCGCAGCGATCGCAACACCGTACGCGGCAACGTCATCCGGGCCACCGCCGAGGCGATCGACATCAAGGAGGGCACCTCCGACGGCCACATCGTCGACAACATCTTCGACGGTTCCAAGCTCGGCGGTCACAAGCACAACGATTCCTGGGTCGACGTCAAGGGCAACGGCTATCTCATCCGCGGTAACACCGGTAGCCAGAGCAACGGGGACGGATTCCAGACCCACAAGATCGTAAATGGCTGGGGCACCGGAAACGTGTTCCAGGCCAACACCATCGATCTTGGTGGTTCAGGCGGCTTCGGCATCAACGACACGGTCGGCGGAAACACGATCACCTGCGACAACAAGGTCACCGGCGGAGCCCTCTCCAAGGCCGACGACTGTTCCTGAACAAGAGCCGAAGACAAGTAGTAGATAGGACGACGGATATGGGCGAAGCCGAGCTCCCCCGATTGACCGTGATCGGAACCGGCTATCTCGGCGCGACGCACGCGGTTTGCATGGCGTCGCTGGGGTACGACGTGGTCGGCCTCGACGTGGACAGCAAGAAAATCGAAAAACTACAGGCCGGGGAAGTACCTTTCTTCGAACCCGGCCTGCCCGAGTTACTGGGCAAGGTCCTGGAGTCGGGCCGGCTCCGGTTCACCACCTCCTACGCGGAGGCCGCCGAGCACGGCGACGTCCACTTCGTCTGCGTCGGCACCCCCCAGCAGCCCGGCTCGGACGCCTGCGACCTGACCTACGTCGACGCCGCCGTACGCGACCTGGCCGCCCACCTGACCCGGCGCTGCCTGGTGGTCGGCAAGTCGACCGTCCCGGTGAACACCGCCGCCCGCCTGGCCGGCCTGCTGCGCGAGCTGGCCCCCGCGGGAGAGGAGGTGGAGCTGGCCTGGAACCCTGAGTTCCTGCGGGAGGGCTTCGCCGTCGACGACACCCTCAAGCCCGACCGGCTCGTGTTCGGCGTCACCTCCGACTGGGCGCGCGAACGCCTCACCGCGGCGTTCCAGCCGATCCTCGACCTCGGTACCCCGGTGGTCGTCACCGACCTGGCCACCGCTGAGCTGGTCAAGGTGGCCGCCAACTCGTTCCTGGCCACCAAGATCTCCTACATCAACGCGATGGCCGAGGTCTGCGAGGCCACCGGGGCCGACGTCCGCGACCTGGCCAAGGCCCTCGCCCATGACGACCGGATCGGCGGCCGGTTCCTCCAGCCCGGCCTCGGCTTCGGCGGCGGCTGCCTGCCCAAGGACATCCGCGCCTTCGCGCACCGGGCCGAGGAGATCGGCGTCGGCCAGGCCGTGTCCTTCCTCCGTGAGGTCGACGCGATCAACCGGCGCCGCCGTTCCCGGACCATCGACCTGGTCAGGGAACTGCTCGACGGCCGGCTCGACGGCAAGAGGATCGCCTGCCTGGGCGCGGCCTTCAAACCCAACTCCGACGACATCAGGGACGCCCCCGCACTGGACGTGGCCAGGACCATGCACGGCCTGGGCGCCAACGTCCGGGTGTACGACCCGGCCGCGATGGACAACGCGCGCCGTACCTATCCGGAACTCAGGTACGGCACGAGCGCGCTGGACGTGGCCCGTGACGCGGACGTGGTCGTCCTGCTCACCGAGTGGGCCGAGTTCCGCGAGATCGAGCCCTCGGCACTGGCGAGCGTGGTCAAGCACCCCCGGATCGTGGACGGCAGGCACGCGCTCGACGCGGACACCTGGCGTGCGGCGGGCTGGGAATACCGGGCACTGGGCTGCCCCTGACCACTCGCCCACCTCGCCCGCCCGCTCAGCGGTACATCCCCTCCGCGTAGGAGGGGCCGTAGTAGCGCTCCAGTTCCTCGATCGGCTCCCCCTGCCGTTCCAGCGCCTGGGCGATGCGCGCCCGCGAGGGCAGGACCTGCGGGTTCCAGCTCTCCGGGCGCCACAGTTCCGAGCGGAGGAAAGCCTTGGCGCAGTGGTGGAAGATCTGCTCGATCTCGACCACGATCGCGAGCGACGGCCGGTGCCCCTTGACCACCATCCGGTCGAAGAAGGGGGCCTCGCGCACCAGGCGTGCCCTGCCGTTGACACGCAGGGTGTCGCCGCGGCCGGGGACGAAGTAGATCAGGCCGACGTGCGGATTTCGCAGGATGTTGTGGAATCCGTCCGCCCTGCGATTGCCCGGCCGCTCGGGAACCGCGATCGTGGAGTCGTCCAGGACCAGCGTGAATCCTGGCGGGTCACCCTTGGGTGATACGTCACAGCTACCGTCGGTGTCCGAGGTCGCGATGAGGCAGAACGGCGAGGCTGCCAGCCAGGCACGGTCCAGTTCGTGCAGGCTCTTCCGCTCCTTCGTCAGCACGGCCGGTTTGGGGGGGCCAAGCACCTCCCGCAACTCGTCCGCCGACTCGATCGATTCCCAGCCCTCGGCCCCCATGATTCCCCTTCGATGATCCGTTTCTTCGCGGAGGGCGTGTGGTCACCGACCTGGCAGGTAAAGCCGTTCACACCGCAGACCATGAACCTACGCCCTCATGGAGCATAGGCCCATGGAAACGCATTGGGAAAGATCAGTCATAGAGCATCGTTAACGGCCGGACATACGAGAAGAGCCTCCTCACCGTGTTTCCGCCGGCGAGGGAGCTCTTTCTACTGGCGTGGCAGGTGCGGAACTTGAATCTACGCAGGCCGAGCCGACGATTTTACAGGCCGTTCCCGACGACAGGCGAAGAATGACCTCTGGGTGACGTCCGGGTTTTAGTGCTCAAGGGTTGACGAGATCCCGTCCGATCACCTCGATCGGGCGGGATCTCCCTGTTCCTCCGGAACCCTGGGCAACGGGCGGCAAACTCCGGCGGTCTCCTCGTGATGGTGGATACGCTCATCAGGTTCACCCGCCACACAGCGGGCGGGGCGCGGCGAGATTCAGCAGCACCTCATGAAGCTAGCTGTCGCACACCTTGGAAATGCGCTTCCCGGTCTTGGCGTCCGTACACGTCTTGCACGTGCGGTTCGGGCTGGTCGTGGTCGGGTCCTTGGTGGTCACGCATTCGACCTCGGTCGACTTCTCGGACTCGCCGCGCTTCCGCTCACAGTACTGCTTCTTGTATCCACTGCCTTTCTTGCCGCGGCAGTAGTAGCACCTCCTCTCTCCCTCATCGAGCCATTTACATTTCGGGGCCTGCGAGACGGAGTGATTGGTGGACGAGACGACGGTGCCGACGCTTCCAGACTGCGCCTGCGAGGGAATCGAAGGGGCGAGGGCGGCAGCCACGAGAGCGCTGACAACACAGGCTTCCTTGAGCACGGTTCCTCCCAAGGTTCGCGTTCCTCTGACCCTCCCATCATGAACCCCCCTCTCTGAGAGGCGTCAAGGCAGGCGCTGAACTTATTTCTCGATCGCCGCGTACGCATTTTCACGACTAAACGTACGCGGTCAATTTACTTTCGATCCTGCGACCATTCCCGGAAGACTCCTTTACGTTCTCATGATTTTCTTTCCATATGGCCCTTACATTTTTCGGTCTCGATGATGCTTCTCTCCGGCGCCGGTGTGACGCCGATCCAGCGCCTGCCGCACATCCTCGAACAGGTCCGGCGAGTCGGCGGGAAACCACGGCCGACGAGATCGCGGTGATCGCCACGCCGCGCCACAGCCGCGGATGCGCCGCTCGCCCTGCCGCGCGAGTCTTCGCACAGCCGGTCCTTCTGTGATCCGCGCAGGCCGATCACGGGGTTGGTGATCACCGCGAGCCAGGACCCGTCGTCCAGGTCACGCAGCCGGCACGGGCGCGGCCCGGCCCGCACCCGCCACAGCAGCTGGGCGCCGCTACGGCGGGCCTGACCTCAGGCGTAGAAGCTGCAGAAACCGCGATCGACGAGCAGGGGCATGTCCTCCTCCAGCCGCTCGGACAGGGAATAGGCCAGGGTCTGTTCACCGTCCCAGCAGCCCGACACATCCGCCGCGACGATCGCGTGGCCGGCGCACTCGCCGATGACCACGACTCGGGCCTGCGGGAACGCGCTCTCATACCCACCCACGCTGTCCTTGGGAAACTCTTCAAGGTTCGCCGGAGTGCCGGGTAGGTCGAGCACGAACCCGTCGATCGCCGTCAACCGCCGTCGGCCGAGCCGCGTTTCGCCATGGGTGGCATGGTGCCAATAGAACTCAGCCCGTGAGCGCGGCCGGGAGTTCGTCGAGGGAGTGGATGACTCGAACGCCGCTACCGATGGCCGTGCGAGCGCTGATGTTCGCCCGGTCGAGCCAGTAGGCGTGCAGCCCTGCTTCGTGGGCTCCCACCGCGTCCAGCGCGTACTTGTCTCCGACGTAGGCCACTTCATGCGGCTGGAGGCCGAGGGAGGTGCAGCCGGCGACGAAGATGCTCGACGCGGGCTTGGCCGCACCGTGCTGCTCAGAGCAAACAAGCGTGTCGCCGAAGTAAGGCAGGAGGCCAAGGACGTCGAGCTTGTGACGCTGGTGATCGGCGGATGAATTGGAGACGACGCCGAGGCGGTAGTCGGGTGCGAGTTTCCTGAGGACTGGCTCGGCGTCGGGAAATGCCGCCCAGGCGGCCCTGCGGTGAACCTGGTATCCGGCGAACCAGGCGGAGGCCTCCTGGTCCGACAGGCCGGCGTGCGCGACCTGCCCGATGTGGGAGAGGAATTCCCTGGTGCGTTCGAGCTGCTGTTCGGTGAAGGTGAGCTCGCCGTTCAGAAAGCGGGCATACTGCCTCTCCATGACATCCCGCCAGAGCGCGAGCGCCGTGATGGAGTCGGGGAACCTCTCAAGCAGTCCTTCGGCCCGCAGGTGGGTGAGCACGCCGACTTCTTCCGAGGCCGAGTAGTCGAACAGGGTGTCGTCCACGTCGAAAAGCACACCCTGGATCGGCATGAGGCTGTCCCTAAGATCGATTTGTCTGGAGTAAGTCGCTCTGGATGCCCAGGACGACGGGGTGCGGCTGATGAGGTGTTGCCGGGGTCCGGCGTGGCCGAGCATTCCACGGCTACGCCGACCGCGCCGCCGTACCCGTTCCTCCGCACGCCGACGGGCGTGCGACGCGGGCGCCGGTCCCGACCGGCGGCGCCCCAGGCCGTAACCGCCCCACACACCCGTCGTACCCACCCCACCCGCCGACCATCGGCGCCCCGCCGCCCATACTCGGTTTGGACGCCGGATCATTACAGCAGCCTGAGGTTGTGGCTCGTAGAAGCGCTCCACCGGGGCTACGTTCTGAGTGACGACAGGACCTTTGGCCAAAAGACAGATGCCTTTCCTTGGATGGCGCTGATGGATCATGACGACGGTACGGTGTTCGTGCTCTTGAGAGGGCGCCGTCCGATCGCGGAGCTCCAGGTGCTGAGGGATGACTTTCCCCGCACGTGGTGCCGGATACATCCCCTGCCGGAGTTCGAGGAGATACGGCCCCTCCTGGCGGAGGGGTGGGAGGCGATTCACGGTCGTGGCGGCCTGTGGCCGATCGTGCGGGTGAAGCTGCTGCGCCTGCGTTTGCGCCCCGATTACGGCGGTCCGCTGATCAGGAAGGTGCTGCTGATCCCCGATGGCGATCAGGTAGTCCTGCGGTACCGCTACGGGCGGCTAGCCACGTGGCGTCTGCTACGTCAGCGGCGCCGCGCTATGTAGTGATCAGATGGGTTACCTACCATGGGGATGGGCCCGTCCGGTCCAGTGTCTTGGGACGTCTGGGTTCGAACCCGGCACTCGCCTCTGATGATCACCCCGGAGCCGGAGTGCCCCTTCGGAAGCGTGGCCTTCCGTTGGATGGCAGTGCTACTTCAGCGGTGACCTGGGATTCCCCTCATAGCGTGGAGACCGAACCGGGAAAGGTTTGGTCGTGGCAGGTATCACGAGGCGTCGTTTTGATCCAGAGTTCCGAGCCGGGGCGGTGCGGATCGTCAAGGAGACCGGCAAGCCCGTCGCGCACGTCGCGTACGTCGCGCGAGACCTTGGTATCAACGAGTACACGTTGCACAACTGGGTGCAGATGGACCGGCTCGCGGCAGAGCAAGCCGGCGGGGACGGTGGAGGCGGGAAGCTGAAGGAGTCGGCGGAGGAGGAGTTGGCGCGGCTGCGGCGCGAGAAGGCCGAGCTGGTCAAACAGCACGCCAAGGAGAAGGCGGGCTGGGAGAAGGAGCGCGCGGAGTTGGAGGACGAGCGTGATGTCCTCAAGCGCTCGGTGGTCTTGGGGGTCAAAGAGGCGATGGGCCGGTGAGCGTGGCGGCCTTCATCAGCTCCCAGAAGACCGATCACGGCATCGACCACGTCACCTCCTGCCGGGCATTGGGGTGTCGCAGTCCTGGTTCTACAAGTGGAAGAACCGTATCGGCCAGGACGTCACGACTGCCCGGGAACGCCGACGGGCCGACCTGAACGCGGAGATCACCCGCCTGTTCGAGGCGTCGGGCGGCACCTACGGCTCGCCGCGTATCACCCGTGACCTGCACGAGGCGGGCTGGCGGGTGTCGGAGAACACCGTCGCGGCGCGGATGGCCGAGCTCGGCCTGGCCCGGCCGGAAACGCCGCAAGCCTCGGTCGCTGACTCTCCAGGGCAAGCGGCCTGCCGCGCCGGTTTTGGTCCGGCGGAAGTTCACCGCGGTCGCGCCGGACGTACCGTGGTGCGGCGATGTGACGCAGATCGATACCGGCGAGGGCAAGCTGTACCTGGCCACGGTCGAGGACCTGTTCTCCCGCCGGCTGCTCGGCTACGCCATGTCCGCCCACCATGATGCCGCGCTGACCAGCGCTTCGCTGCAGATGGCAGCGGCCACGCGCGGCGGCGACGTGGACGGGGTGATCTTCCACTCGGACCGCGGGTCGGAGTACACCGCAGCCCGCTACCAGGACCTATGTCGGCGCCTGGGCGTGGTGCAGTCGATGGGCCGGGTCGGCTGCGCGCTCGACAATGCCGCCGCCGAGGCGTTCAACAGCACCCTCAAGGCGGCAGCGCCCCGCGCCGCCGCCCGCTGCTCGCACATCAGAAACTAGCCACCGGCCCCAACGCACTCATCAACTGGCACGTGTTCCCGAAGGTGTGAGATGACAAGGCGAAGCGCCCATCCCACACGCCGACCGCCGAGATCGTCACCGGATCATACTGAAAGCTGCAGTTCGTCCTCGGGGAAGGCTGGAACTTGCCCATGTCGCCGGATATGGGGGCCATAGCCGCACACGCTTCCCGTGTTTTGGGGTGCGTCCCCCCGGCGAGTGGCGCACACTGCAACACCACCGATCGAGCAGCTGGCAAGATAACCGGCCCCTGAGCGATCGTCAGCACCAACGCCCGAGCCGATGGGCCAACCGCAGGCGTACCCGCTGCACCTGATGGCGGTTCGCTCAGCGAATCAGCACTTGCGGGCAGTACCCCAGCCCCTACCAGCAGACCAAACAGAACCGCGCCGGAGAACACACACTTCGTAGGCCGCTTATCCACATCATCCCCTACCTCGTATCCAACTTTCCAAGCGTGACCAGGCGCGACGCAGAAACCAAGCATCGGTCTCAGTAGCACAAGTCAAAATTTTTCGTGGTCAAGTAAAATGGGGGCGGCAGCGCTCCGCGCCGCAGCCCCGGGGCGTGCCCGCCCCCGCCGGGCAGACATCGGGGCCGGACATGCGGCGTGGACACCGGTCCCGCCCCGCGCCCGCCCAGCAGGAACGAGCAGACCCCGCGGCCCACCGCACCAGCCGCCCGCCGCACCGAACAAATCGCCGACCGTCAACGCGCAGCCGCCCCAGGCCCAGGACTCGCGATGACGTATCGATCCCCTGATGGTTAACGCCCGACGCTGGGCCGCACCGCCGCCCAGGGGCGAGAGCTTCGACTGACCGGCCCAACCTCTTCGAGGCCCTTCGGGTGCTTCGCATTGCGCCGGCTGCTCGCTCTCTGGTCTGGGATCTCGTCCGACTTCAACCAGATGCCTCCGGCGGGGGTACTCGGCTCCGGGATGATCGACGTTGCACCACGAAGGCCGCAAGTGGTTGAGGTGGAAGCCGGATCTCACGGGAAATGGCGGGGACTCACGGGGACTCACGGGGAGTCGTAGATCAGAAATGAAGAAGCCCCCGCACCGCGTTTCCGCTGGTGAAGGGGCCTTTTCTGCTGGTGTGGCAGGTGCAGGACTTGAACCTGCGTAGGCTGAGCCGACGGTTTTACAGCGGGCCGGTGATTGATGCACCAGATCACCCCTGAGCAGGCGATACAGCCTCAGCATTCGTCTTGGCGCATACAGCCATCCCGCATATATCCCGCAGCGGCGGCCAACCTCGTTACCCAGTGGGCTGGGGCTGAGGAACGAAGCCCTGGCCCGTCGATCGCCCCCAGCTCGGTACGGCGACCAGCCGCCCTCAGGCGATCGTGAGAGTGATGACACCCCACTAGCGATTTTCGGGGGTGCTATGTTCCAGGCGGCGGCAGAGCCTCTCGCTAGGGAAGAAGCACCTCCCCAAGATTGCCCCTTTCATATCCATAACGGCTACCGATCAATCTCGGCATGCCCGGTCCATTCTCGCGGCCCCCTTGTCTGGTCAAGGCAGCAAAAAGACTCAGAGATTTTCGGGATGATGCGACTCACTAAAGGAGCGCACCCCCTATACGATATTCAAATATCACCGCGATCACACCTCTAAGAAGAGGGATAGATGTGGTAACTAGCTAGAATTTTTATCGGTAGATTCCTCTAGTTGCAATTCCCGTTTGCGTTGCTCATCCTTCAATTCTTCCATATTTTTGGCAAATCTCTTTAGTATAAGCGGCTCATCTTCTTCGTCATACTCGTCAATCTGCAGCTCAACAGCTTTCAGGTGTCTCTTCATTGCGTCAGCTGTCTGTTGCTGAGTCGTGCGACGCTCACGAAACTTGAAAAACCCGGCGGCCGCTGCAGCGACGCTAACCAGACCGCTAGAGATGGCCGTGACAAGGCGGACTATGGGCTGATCACCGCCTCCTACTGCAATACCGGCAAGACTCGTAGAGACTACAGAACCAAGGATAACTATCCACTGCAGGATGTTGGCATAACGTTGATTGCGCCGAGCATGTCGGCTCAGTTCCTCAATGTCATTGGAAGCTATGAGGCGATAGATTCGAAGAGCCGAGAGGGGATTAGCTTCCTCACTCGCGGCCAAGTGGAGTTGTTCGGTCTCATACGTCCGAAGGGTATGTATATTTTCAGATATCTGAGGGCGGAGCTTGATCAGATAACCAGCAGCAAACGCTGTAGAGACGGCGGCAGCGGCAAACCCTATAAGAGTGAAAGGCGTCCGGTAATTGGTCCAGATACCAATAAACATGGCGCTGCCAAGAAATACAGCAGCCACCAAGCTTGCGATAAGCCATATAGCTTGAAGAAGTCTGGTGGTTCGAAGATTACGCAGAGTGGACTGCTGCTGTACTATCTTTCGCGCAGATTCACGCTTCTCGCTATCGAGATCTTCATCTGGAATGTTGCTACCGCGAGCTGGCTCGATATCACTCAATGGCTTCCCTAATTCCAAGATCTTTGTGCACGAATCTTTTGTAGTGCACCTAACAGGTGTATCGTTGTACGACTCACGTTCGTAACAGGTTTAGCCACATTGTTATCTACTGCGCGGGCTGAGCACGGCCGTGCGCGAGAGCGGCCCCCAGGCCGCACGCGCAGCGTGCGGCCGAGCGCAGGGCCGCGCTGGCGGCGCAACGCGCCGCCGCTTGATACTCACAAGAACAATTCGGCAACTGTTGCCCGCGCAGTGTGTGCAACTGACGTTGATCGTTTACGCCTGGGTCTGAGTCTTCTGCTTAAGGCGTTCGTAGGGGGTCTGGCCGTCGAGGCCGCCATGGGGTCGAT